>JAHDGC010000217.1 GCA_020627865.1 Saprospiraceae bacterium
AAAATCAGGGTGGTTTGGAGTACGGGCTTTGAGGATTACGAAATCTTTGAGGTTGACTTTTTTATCAACCAGATTCGTTGTATGAATAATCGGTAATTGCCGGAATCTGGGTATGGGGTATGACTTCAAGCCATGCCCCATACCCAGATTTCGGCACTCCAAAAAAATAATATTACATGCTAGGTTTAAAATTGCCAACAGACCCGCGCTGGGTCAATCTTGCGGAGAAAGATTTGGAAGAAATCCTGACCGATCATGCTTATTGTGAACAGAAAGCAGCGACGTCCTGCATTTCCCTGATTCAACAGTTTCCAGAAAGGGAGGAATTGGTAAAGGCACTTGCTCCTATCGTTACGGAAGAGTGGGGGCATTTCCGGATGGTGCTTGCAGAGCTGGAGAAGCGAAACCTGAAATTAGGAGCACAACGGAAAGATGCCTATGTAAATGAGTTGTTGAAATTTCAAAAGAAAGGTGGTTCCCGAGAAGATCGGTTGCTCGAAAAGCTGCTGGTTTGTGCCTTGATCGAGGCGCGGAGTTGTGAGCGTTTCCGATTGCTGTCCTTGCACATTGCGGAGGATGAGTTGAAAGATTTTTACCACAAGTTTATGGTTTCGGAAGCGGGACATTACCGGATGTTTATTGACCTGGCGAAATTATATGCCGGAGAGGAAAAGGCCTTGAGTCGCTGGCAGGAATATTTGGAGTATGAGGCGGGGCTGATGGAGAAAATGGATTTGAGGGGAGATCGGATGCACTAATTAATATTTTAGATATAAATTTTAGGTACTATTTTATGAGAAAAAAAGAAACAAAGCCAAAAATAAAGAAGCCCAAAGCTTCATCACAATCGTTTTATATTCTAGATGATATTTATGAATTATTGACAGAGGATGCCGAATATGAAGAGCGTTCGAGAAGCTTTTTTGTAAACAAGATATTAAAAGAATACTACCAAAAGCAGGGAAGGCTTAAGATAGAACCAAAAAAGAAAAGGAGACACAAATTAAAATGATGCTTGTTTTATCATCTCTTAATACATTGGCACTAAGCATGACTACACTAATATCGCTTCCTTTTATTATTGTTGTAATCCATAAAAATAAATTCTCCTAAGCCATCGAGGCTGCTGTAAAATGCCTTCCCATTATTGGCGCGGGTGAACTGGTCTACGAAACGGACAAGGTAGGGATCTTGTGCGATCATGAAAGTGGTTACGGGAATATTGAGCTTGCGACATTTGGTGGCGAGTCCTAACGTACGGTTTATGATTTTTCTATCAAGGCCAAAACTATTTTTATAGTATTTTTTCCCCCTTTTGATGCAGGTCGGTTTTCCATCCGTGATCATAAAAATTTGCTTGTTGCTGTTTCTCCTTTTTTTGAGAATATCCATTGCGAGTTCTAGGCCGGCAACGGTATTGGTGTGATATGGACCAACTTGTAGGTAGGGGAGATCCTTGATTTCAATTTGCCAAGCATCATTGCCAAAGACGATAATGTCTAGGGTGTCTTTTCTATATTGAGTTGTGATGAGTTCGGCAAGTGCCATTGCTACCTTCTTGGCTGGTGTGATGCGGTCTTCTCCATACAGAATCATGGAATGGGAAATGTCGATCATCAAGACGGTGCTCATCTGGCTCTGATAAAAACTTTCCCGCATTTCGAGGTCTTGATTGGTCAGCTTGAAGTCATCAATCCCGTGATTGATTTGTGCATTTCTCAGGGAGCTGGAAACGTCGAGATGTTCCAGTTTGTCCCCAAATTCATACGGTTTAAGTTCCGATGAGAATTCATCTCCGATACCAGTGACGCGGGTATTATGGTTGCCGGATTTGGATTTTTTGAGTTGATCAAAAATATCATCCAAGGCCTTGCGGCGCATGGCGATTTCCATTTTTGCCGTAGGGATGAAGCCTGGGTTTTCGGGATCGGGATTGTTGATGTATCCTTTATCAATAAGATCTTGGATAAAATCAGCCATACCATAATTTTCATCCGTAAGCTGGTATTCTTTATCCAGTTCTGTAAGCCAACTCAGGGCTTCAGAAACGTTACCGGAAGTATACAGCAGGAGTTCTTTGAAAATTTTTAGCATTTTTTCAAAGCTGGCTGCATCTTGTTGCCCGGGAATGAATTCAGAAAATCGCCATCCAACCATTTATTTTTATTGCTTTAGGAAAGACCTGTTTGTATTATACAAATTTACATAAAAATATAATGAAAAGCTTGGAATCTGGGTGACAGCTTCAAGCTGTCATCCAGATTTAGATACTATATCTCCACACAACACTGAACCAAGTCCATGTAATTCGGGCTATCAGAAGCCAATTTGTGGATATATTGATTTTTAATCTTTTTCTCGTGAATCACGAAGACACCTGGCATTTGTGTAGAATCACCCAGCGAGCGAGCGAGTTCTAGTTTAAATCCTTTATTACGAGCGTCAAAACCCTTGATCCAGGTTTGCAGGCCATAAAGTTGGGATATTTTTCCTTTAGAAAGCCCAAATTCAGAATAGTACCGAGCGTGTGGATCGCTGATGTGGTCACTACCGCTAAGTTTATAGTCCGTAAAATATTTTTCAGCAATGTCATTTTTGGCCATATGGACGAAAACGATCTTTACGCCGAGTGATTCGAGTTCTAGGCGTTTTTCAGAAAGATCATGGAGTGCTTCTTTACAAAAAACACAGCCGAAATGCCGGAGGAATACCAAAAGAATGACTTGTTGCTTGCTCAGTTCAGCCAGTGTTTGCCCCTTATTTGTTACCATGTCATTCAGCAAAACCGTATAAACATTCGATTCGTACATTTTCTTATAGAGTTTATTGTTGTTATAAACAATGGTTCTGAAAATTTGTTTAAGCAAGGGATAACTTTGCTTATCAAATCGCGACAAGGCAAACTTATACAAAAAGAAGCATTTCTTGTTATGGAAATGCTTCTTTTTTATAACTCCGGACAAAAATAGAGCTTATGCAATACTCATCCCTTCAAAAGTCCCGATCACTTCACGGACGTGACTGGCAGAAGTATGCAAGAGTGCTTGCTCGTCTTTGTTTAGCTTCAGCTCTAGTGTTTGAACAATACCGGCTTTTCCAAGTTTTACAGGAACCCCGAGGAAAATATCATTCAACCCATATTGACCTGTTAGCAAAGAGCAACATGGGAAAATGCGGTTTTCATCCCTAACGATAGAAGCAACCATCTGAGCTGCAGCGGCACCTGGAGCATACCATGCAGAAGTCCCCATAAGTTTGACGAGTTCTCCTCCACCTTTTTTTGTTCTTTCTACGATAGCGGTTAAAGCATCCTCAGCAATTAACTCCGTTACAGGAATACCCGCAACGGTGGTGTAGCGTGGTAGCGGCACCATGGTATCTCCATGGCCACCCATCAATACGGCTTGAATGTCTTTAGGAGATACATCCAGTGCTGTGGCTAGAAAAGCCCGATAACGTGCCGTATCGAGAATACCGGCCATACCAAAAACGCGCTCCTTGGAAAGTCCAGATGCCTTATGTGCGGCATAGGTCATTACATCAAGTGGGTTTGAAACCAAGATAATAATAGGGTTATCAGAATGTTCCATGATGGATTTCGTAACCGATGTAACGATTTTTGCATTAGTGGAAATCAAATCGTCACGGCTCATACCTGGCTTACGGGGAATACCTGCCGTAATAACAACGATATCCGAATTTGCAGAATCCTTGTAATCATCCGTTCCGGTTAATCGAGTGCTGAAATGATCTATTGGGGCTTGTTGCCACGTATCCAGAGATTTTCCTCTGGCAAGGTCTCCTTTTATATCTAGGAGGACAACCTCTCTGACAATATCTTTGTGTGCTAGGACGTTGGCTACGGTGGCTCCTACATTGCCAGCTCCTACTACCGTTACTTTACTCATAATGGTGAAAATTAGGTTTATGATTATTTAAAATGAAGTAAAAATAAGAACATGCAGAATGCTTGATTTATTTTTACCGTTCTAATTGAGTTTCGATGTCGGCTAAAAAGTATACCGGGAGTGGCTTATTTTTATGGCCAACCATTTTACATAAATATGAAGTAAAATGTTAAAGCGAACCCGAAGTTGATGCAAATTTATATAATTTTTTGCAAAGATGCGCTCTCTTTGCATTTTGACAGAATAAAGACAATAATTGCCTATTATTTTTTATATTTTTGCGAGGTACATATGCTTGGTTTGGTAGATCATACCAATTATAATATTTTGTTCTTTTTACTAAAAAAAAATATATGAAACTGTTGAAGTTGATAATATTGTTGTTGATTATCCCCATCTTCGGCTTTGGACAAAACCCGAATAGATGTGGAACAATAGAGTTAGATTTGCTTACAGAAAGATTAAAGCGAAATAAACAATTGTTGTCGGAGAATAATGGTGTTTATTCGAGGGGAGGGGATAAATATATTCCGATTAAATTTCATCTTATTGCCAAAGATGACGGTGTAGGTCGGGTTAGCGAAAGTAAGGTTTTTTCACAGCTTTGTGCTTTGAATGAATTTTATGCCAATAACAATACAGGTGTTCAATTCTATCTTAGTGGGGATTTTGAATATCATGATAATAGTGATTTGTATTTTTTACCATCCGATGATAGTGCACTGGTGCCGCTAAAATCTCCAACAGCAGTCAATGTATTTATTGTTTCTAGTATTGAAAATGTCGGGGATATTAGTCCTGCGGGGTATTATTCTCCATCTGATGATATGTTGGTGATGCTGAAAGGACAGGTAGGGGCAAGCAGTACGACCCTACAGCATGAAATTGGCCATTATTTTAGCCTGCCACATCCGTTCAATGGCTGGGATTTCAGTGGGGGATGGAATCTTGCCGATCATGGTAATCCTGTTGGGGTGGATTCTCCTCCGAATCCTTTCTTCCCGTATGAAACCGTACCGAACGAAAAACAAGACGGTTCTAATTGTAATTTTGCTGGAGATTATATTTGCGATACCCCTCCAGATTATCTTTTTTATATCAGCAATTGTAACTATACGGGAGGCGTTATGGATCCAGATGGTGTTCCGGTAGATCCAGATGAGACAAATGTGATGAGTTATTTTGGAGATAATTGTACGAATTATATATCTCCGGATCAAATTGCATTGGTTAATACGGATTTTGATAACCGTCCTGAGCTTCATAATAATTTTACGCCTATGGAAATAGCGGATATGGCACCGGTATTGCTAGTGCCGGAGAATAACACGAACCAAGACGCTAGTTTTGTAGCCTTTGATTGGGATGAAGTCCCTGGTGCGACACACTATTTCTTTGAGTTGTCCAGATCACCAGATTTTACCCTTTTCCCTATTCGTCGTATTTTGACCACTTCAAGTACGTTTACAGGTGGTTTGTTAGAGGATAGAACTTACTACTGGCGTGTGAAGGCTTTTAATGCTTATGAAACCTGTCTTTCCACGACTCCTTTCTATACCTTTACTACGGATGTGATGTCGGGAACGTCTACGATCCCATCGTTAGGGAAGTGGCGTGTAGATCCGAACCCTGTTGCTCAAAATGAAGATATTCAGTTGACGCTTTATGCTAAAAAAGCTTTTGATGGAGAGATCGCCATTGTTAGTATCGCAGGGCAAACATTGCGTGCTATGCCATATCGTTTTGTTGCTGGCACGAATACGATTAGCTATGCTACTGAAGGTTTGGATGCTGGGATGTACTTGGTTTCTATTCAGGCAGAAAATGCACGCAGCAATCAAAAATTTGTGATAGCCAGATAGGAATTTGTTTTTTTCCGGAAGGATACCCAATAGAACGGTTCGGTTTTATTGGGTATTTTTTTGTCAATTTGTATAAAAATGGCCTTAATTTTTCGCACACCCTTTTTTTAGTTTACCTTTGTTCTTTATTTCTTGTGGCTTTTTTGTCTCAATGTGGATTAAATCTGGGGTATAGCTTCAAGCTATACCCCAGATTTAACTTCTAAGATAATTTCACAAATACCCAAGGAGCCTTTTATCAAGATAAAATGAAAGTAGTTTTCATTAGTACACATTTCAGGAAAAACGGAGCGGCTAAAAGTTGTAGGCGTATTGCTACAGCTTTGTATCGTCATACCGATTGTGAAATGAGTATGATAGTTAGGAAGGCCGAGGATGTTGTTGTGGATAATGTTTATGAGTTTGCAACAGGAACCAAAAAATACGTAGCCAGGTTGCTGGAGAAATATGAAGTTTTGCGTTACCAACTTAACGAATCTTCTAAAAACTATCGCTATTATTTTTCATTGGATTATGTCGGTCAGGATATAGCCGAGCACCCTGCTATTCAAAACGCGGATATTCTCCATCTCAACTGGATCAATAATGGCTTTCTTTCCCTGAAGAGTATGGCCGCTTTGCAGGCATTGGGCAAGCCAATTGTCTGGTCTATGCATGATATGTGGCCTTTTACTGGCGGGTGCCATTATTCTGGAGATTGTAGAAATTATGAATTGGCATGCAACCAGTGCTTTTTCTTAAATAACCCCGGCCCTACAGATATGGCTTGGAAATCTTGGAATAGAAAGAAAGATTTTTACAAAAATCTAAATTGGAAATTCATCGCGACCAGTAATTGGTTGATGCAAGAAGCCTCGAAAAGTCCTCTGTTGGAAAATGCAGATGTGCGTGTCGTACCAAATCCAGTGGATACGGATTTCTTTTCGCCGAAGGATAAAATGGAGATGAGGAAACGATTGGGGCTACCGACAGATAAAAAACTCATCTTGTTTGTGGCAATGGATGTGAACGAGAGTCGTAAGGGCTTTACTTTTCTAGAACATGCCCTATGGCATTTACGGCAAGAACGTCCGATATGTATACACGAATACGCAATTGTGACGATGGGCAGGATTAGTCAGCCCATTCTGGAGAAACTTTCCTTTAAACAATATCATCTTGGTTTTTTAGAAGCGGAAGAAAAGATGGTGGCGGCCTATAATGCCTGTGATGTTTATATCATGCCATCCTTGGAAGATAATCTTCCCAATACCGTGTTAGAAGCTTCGGCCTGTGGCTTGCCCGTTGTGGCATTCAATACCGGAGGGATACCCGAGATGGTAGAGCATCATAAAAGTGGATTTTTAGCGAAAAGGTTGGATGTACTGGATTTGGCGAATGGCATAGAGTGGGTGCTTGGAGAGGATAGGGACACATTGGGGACTTTTGCTCGGGAGAAAATGTTGCGGGATTTTAGTTTTCCTGTAATTGCTAAGCAGTATAAATTGGTATACGATAGCCTGTTTTAAAAGTATTGAAAAAACGTCGTAATACTTTACGGCGCTACTATTTATAATCCAAAACTTATAATTTATTATGGATAAGATAATTTTGTTTCTGTTCCTTTCTATAGGGGTATTCAGTTCTTGTGGCGGAGGTGTTGACGAGGCCGACGAAGAAGCTATTCAGGGATATATTGCCAGTAACAATCTTTCTGCGGAAATGACCGCCGAAGGTATCTACTACATTATTGAGGTAGAAGGAAGTGGGCCACACCCGAATGCTGCCAGTTCGGTAGAGGTGGACTATGAAGGGTTTTATCTGGATGGAGAAAAATTCGATTCCTCTTACGATCGTGGGGAGTCTTCAACCTTTAGATTAAATGGTGTGATTGAAGGTTGGACTATCGGTATTCCACTTTTTAAAGAAGGTGGTAAGGGAACCTTGATTATTCCTTCTCGCTATGCTTATGGTTCAAATCCTCCACCGGGTGTTCGTAAAGATGCGCCCATGCTTTTTAATATTGAATTGTTAGATGTATTTTAAGAGCAAATAAAAAAAGTCCTCATGCCTTTGCACGTGGACTTTCGTTAATAGGTATTAATAAAACAAAAACTTAAAAGTGTAAGCTCTTTCAGAGGAAGCTAGGGGAGTTTTACAGTTGTTGTAACACTTCTCTAACGTCTTCTTTTGATTGAATATCTTTGTCGATCACCTTCATTACGAAGGTATGATCGCCTTTTTTAGTATTGATTGCCTTGAACTCTTCCGGTCTGAAAACAGCGATCTTATTGTCGTTCGTAACCAACCACATTAAATTATCATCTTTTGCATCAATAGGAAGCTGGGAACCTTCTTTGGTGTAATGACGCTTAATCGTGTTTTTATTTTTACTAACAATGAAGGCCGTGTTCAAATCATGCTTAACATTATTGCTATCTATAAACCGAGCTTTAAGCTTGGAAACATCCTGTTGTATTGGGCGGTCGCAATTCCAAATGCCTAGCCGATCTACCTTAAAGCGATTGATGATTTTATAGCGAGCATGAGTCTCGGTTTCATTATCATTTAGAGCTATTATTTGCTTCTTCAAACTATCATCAAGTTCTGCTTTGCGCTTATTGTAATCGGCAATAACATCATCTTTGGCGCCTTTTAGTTTAACCGTTCTCTCTGCGATTGCTTTTTCATATGCCTTGAAATCTTCTTCGAAGGATGAACTAGAGATGCCATCACTTTCTACAATAATGAGTTTTAATGTCAATGTTTTAACACTACTAATTAAAGAAAGTTTGAATTCATTAGCACTTATTTTAGCTAATTTATAATCATCCCACTCCCTTTCTGCATCTTCTTCAGATAGGGTTTGGCCAGGTGCAATTTGCCACATCATATCGGCATGCGCTCTCATGGCCTTCACTTCATCCGTTTCTTCAAGATCAGATAAAATCTCATCGAAGCCTATAAAATCAAGATCTATAGAACTCGTTGTATTCTGAGCAGTAGACCTTACGGGTTTTTGTGGCATAGGAATGGTCGCCTCTATTTCGGCAATCTTCCTATCTCTAACATTCTTCAGATCTTTAGCTCTTGCCCGAAATTTCTTTTCTAGATCACTGACTTGCTTATTTTTATTTATATTAATCTGTTCCTTAATTTCAAGATTGTTCACCCCCTTATAAACCCATTTAGCATCTTCACCCAGTTGATAAACATTGAAGGATGGTTTTTCATTCTTTTTAATCTCAAGTTCAGATTCGAATGCTATCTCGATGAATTTTCCGGGAGAAATATTAATCCTTTCCCCATTTTGCTCGGCATATAGTTCAATCATTCCGGCAGATTCCAATAAATATGTATGTGACGCTGAATCATAAACCATTGGGATACCGGAAACGTAAATATCAATAAAGTCAATGTGCTCTATGTACTTGATCTCGACATCTCCTTTGACCAATTGCCCGTCCTTATTTACGAAAGCCTCTTTCGGAAAAGTAAGTGTACTATTTTTAATGCTAAGTTTTCCTCCCTTATCAGAATTCAATTTCTGGCTGACAAACTGTGGTTTGATATTTTCGTGTGGACGGTTTATTCCTGTTGGTAAATTATGAGTTGAGGCAAATATAGCTTGGCCCTCAAAATACTTTTGTTGATCGGTACGACCATCATAAAGTAGCGAAAGACAAAACACGACACCGGCTAAGACAGCGGCAATTGCGGAGGCAAAAGGCAAGATCCTGAACTTTCCTTTTGACTTGGACTTTCCAGATACCAGAGGAACTAGCTTTTTATCAGCTTTTTTTTCTAATTGAGATTCTTCAAACTTAGCCAAGAGTGCATCGAAATCCATATGTTTTTCGATGTCCTGCTTAGTTAGCTTTTTAGGCTCAAGATTGAATTTGTAATTTTTTGATTCCATGGTCGATTGTCTAGCCTTTGGGGCATTATTGATTTTGATTTTTTAACATCCGC
>JAHDGC010000218.1 GCA_020627865.1 Saprospiraceae bacterium
CGCATCAAGGGCAACCACTTTATTATCACAAACAGCAGTTGGTTCTAAATCATCCGTTGCCGTAATCGTTGTTTGGTAGGTGGCCGTGTTGCCACAATCATCCGTTGCCGTATACGTAACAAGATGCTCGCCTATTGGCACATTAAAAAAAGTGACGCCGTTGGTTGACGATATAAAATCTTGGCCATCATCCAAAAAGGTCGAGTAAACTACGGGAACTGAACCACATTCATCTTCCCAAGCCAATTCCGGTAACACAACCCTTACATTGCAATCCAATTGCGTGAAAACAGAAGGTTCCGGCACATTGTAATTTTCTGGGAAACCGGGTGCATTTTCATCCACCACCTGAATCACTTGTTGATAAGGCGGCAACAAAACATTGGGATCACTGCAACAATCCACAATTGTGAAAGTTCTTATAATTTTAAAACCAGAGCCACAAAGCGGAATTTGCACATCTGCGAAACTGGCATTGTAGCCACAAGGATGCCCAGTCACGATGGACTGCCCCGCAACGGTGATCGTTCCGGTTTGCTCCATTGTTGGATATTCGGAAGCATCTAAATCTTCACAAGCGATATCAACATGTGATGGATAATCAAGAATTCCTCGCATAATGGTCACTTGTTGCTCACAAATGCTAACATGTTCATAAGCATCAACCGCATACCAAGTCCGGATAAAAGTTGTGCCGGTTTCGGAACAAGGTTCTCCATTGAAATCTTCATCCTGATAATAAATACCGATCACTTCTGAACAATCTGTAGCCGTAGCTTCTCCCATCAAGGTTACATCATAAAAATCATCTCCACAAAAAACTGTTACATCATCGGGACAGGTAATTTCCGGAGCAGCTTTATCCTCAAGATTCACAACACCCCAAGCCATATTGCCTACTGGGTCCGAAATGGTATAAATAATTTCTGCACCAAGGTCGGCTCCTGTCAAAGTTGCATTCGGATACTGGACACCATCTACGGTAACGAAAATGGTATAGTCAAGATCAGGACAAGGCCCCGTCACACTGCTCGGCGTAATGGTTGCATCGCAGGTAGTGGCATCAATAGAAACGTTGATGGCTCCATCTACGGTTAACACTTTAGTTACAACAATATCAAAGCTACAATTATCAAAAGTGGTAATGCCATCCGTTAGGGTAAAAGTAACGGTGGTGGAGCCTAATGGAAAAACACTTCCAGCAGCCAAACCTTCGGTCTGCGTTACCACAACACCACTAGGGCAAGTTGGCAAAAATGCTGGTGTCTCAAAATCAACTATAGCGCTACAAGAACCGTCTGTAATCGATTGAACCACATCATCGGGACAATCTACAAAACTACATTGCGCGACCACAATATTATGAAAACTAACCAAACTACATAGTAGCAAAACTGCATTTTTCAACGCAGGTATTTGCCAGAGTAGACCTCTTGCATAACATTTCTTCTTCATGGGATTCTAGTCTTTATATGTTATATGGATTTACCAATACGGAGGGAGTATTATCAGGTAGGATGCTAGGGACTTCTACGCCCATCACGGCAAGAAGTATAATAGAGACTGTTTGAACAGATAAAGACTATAGCAATACTTTTCTTAAGACAAAGCACAGCCATGAGGAACCAAAGATTCCAGACGTTTCTTTTTTAATCATTCTGTTCTTGCATACAAATTACAATGGCGTAAGTTGTACGAAGTAAACTATAATTTCCAATTCTGTAATATCCCAATAAAGGCCTAGTGCATATAAAACGAGCAAATCACAACAATATTTACACGAATTTATAAACTTTAGACCTAACCGTTTACAATATGGATTCCTGAACTATTCGCAACAAAATATTTTTGGTAATATCTTTTAAGACGATTTTGTTAGCAAATGAACTTATAAAAATCCAAGTATTTTTACCATTGGCAATTGTTGTAAACAGCACAACACTTTTGGTAATATCGCGTGTTCTGCTATTTATAAAGCAATATCTAAATAAATAAGGATTATTTTAATATAGCATTATATGGTTATGTGACGGATTGAAAAACAAATAAAAAGAATTAGAAATATATTTTTTGTAGGAAAACCGACACAAATCACTGAAAATCAAATATATAAAATTTTTGTATAGCTTTAGTATATGTGACAAATATCCGGCCGAAAAAACTGCAAGCATTACACAAACGTCGTAAGCATTACGACGCTACGGAACTCTTTTTTTCATCTCTTCTAAAATATAAAACACGGCGGGGCAATACATTGCGTTAGGTGCATGGTAGCTTAGATTCTTGGAAAATTCTCGGTTGTTGGTATGTGGATATTCTCGACAAGCCTTCGGGCGGAAGGCATAAATAAAGCATTCATTATTTTCTAATAAAAAAGGACAAGGGGATTGATTCATGACCGTATCGTTATCTTCATCGACGGTGAGATACTTTTCGGCAAAGGCCGCAGGTTTCATGCCCAGTTCTTTGGCGATTCGTGCAGTATCGGTTTTGTTTACAATTGGAGGAATACTGGTGCAGCAGTTGGCACAATCAAGGCAGTTTACTTTGGAAAAAACCTCTTCGTGGATTTCATCGGCTAAAGTGTCCAAATGTTTGCCGCGATATTGTTCAAGGTGTCGGATGAATTTTTTCTGGGCCTTGCGGGAATTGGAGCTTCGTTGTTTCCAGGATTGGATTAGGTTTTCCATTTCTGATACTTCTTATTTATAATCTTTCTTTTCAGACGCTCCAGAGATTGGCATCTCTGGCAATGGCATGTCGTTCCTATGGAACTCATTATTATCACAAGCTAAAGTGTTACTAGGCATCAAAAGAATCAAAGAAAACTTTTTCTAATGAAATTTCAAAACCGGGAAAAATAGCAACGGGAACTTTTTCTCCACCGATGAAAGGCGTCTTTCGGACAAGTTGATATTGCCCGTCTTCATCTAATACATATGGTGTGATCGTGGCATGATATGGAGAGATCAGCCAATATTCCTTAACCCCTGCATGTTGGTAAATATCAAATTTATCGGTTATATCTTTTTTAGAAGTACTTTTAGATAAAATTTCAATCACCCAATCTGGTGCACCTAAGCAACCTCGATCATCCAGTTTTGAATAATCACAAATGACACAAAAGTCAGGTTGCACAACAGTATCTATCTTACCAGCAATTTGCTGCTCAACAGGCAGTGGTAAACGCACATCAAAGGGTGCAATATAAGCTTTGCATTTTTTTCCACTCAAATAATTACCGATTAGTAAATAAATATTCCCTAAAATCTCTTGGTGCCTTCTACTTGGAGCTGGAGACATTTTAAATACTTTTCCCTGAATCAACTCTACCATATCATCAAATTTCCAAGACAAGTAATCTTGATAGGTATATTTCTTCGATAAATCCAACTGGTTAATATCTGTAATCATAAAAAACTATTTTTTACAAAGATACTAAAAAGCGGATGCAAAGACAAGATTATGTAAATCTGCAAATTTAAAGCATTATTAAAACTATACAATTCTTAGAAAACACCAAAACTCAACTTAAAATTCATTAACTTTGTACTGCAAAATGCTACTCCAATCAATCTACTGTCACCTACCTCTTGCAATTTTTTATAAATTTATCCTTTAAATCAATTTTCCATGTTAAACAGAACAACACCCCTAGTTATTTTTATCCTTCTCAATGTTGTCTTATTCGCACAACCCAACATACCCGTTTCCGAATTTATAAAAATCGACCAATTTGGATACTTGCCTAATGCTGCAAAAGTAGCCGTTATCAGCGATCCAGTTGTTGGGTTCAATAGCGGGCTTTCCTTCACACCTGGAGCTACTTACGAAGTAAGACAATGGGCAGATGATGTCGTCGTTTTTTCCGGCTCCCCCACACCTTGGAATAATGGAAACACTCATACGCAATCTGGAGATCGAGGTTGGTGGTTTGATTTTTCTTCGGTTACGAAGACGGGGAGTTATTACATCTACGATATTTCTAACAATGTACAATCAGGAAAGTTCGAGATTGAAGAAGATGTGTACAGCAATGTTTTGAGTGCTTCTGTTCGAATGTTTTTTTACAATCGTTGCAACTATGAAAAAGTTGCTCCTTATGCTGCATCTAACTGGACAGATGCACTTGCTTTTGCACAAGATAACAATTGTCGCTATGTCCTTGATCAACAAAATGCTGCCCTAGAAAAAGACTTATCCGGTGGCTGGTTTGATGCTGGAGATTTTAATAAATATGTTACTTTCACCGATAGGCCGATGCATGATCTGCTTTGGGCTTACCTAGAAAATCCTGCTGCCTTTACGGACAATTGGAACATTCCAGAATCAGGTAATGGTATTCCCGATTTGCTGGATGAACTCAAATGGGAATTGGAATGGTTGCTTAAGATGAACAATCCAGATGGTTCTACACACACCAAAGTGGGGAGTCGAAATTATAGTGAGAATACACAAACACCACCCAGTCTAAATACGGATACCAGATACTATGGTCCAACTTGTAGCTCTGCCTCCATTTGTGTTGCCGGAACATTTGCGCAAGCCGCTAAAGTTTTTGCAACAATTCCAGGCATGGCTGCTTTTGCCCAAGAACTAGAAACCAGTGCGATAAACTCTTGGAATTATGTTTTACCACAACTCACCGATAACACATTGGACACGGATTGCGATAATGGCGAAATTATTTCCGGAGATGCAGACTGGGATGAGCCGACTCAAAAAGACAAGGCACTAAAAGCAGCCATCTACTTGTTTGACCTCACTGGTAACAATAGTTATAAACAATATATTTCCAACAATCTTTTTGATACCGAACAAATCGGAACAGATTATTGGTCTGGATATAAAATTCCATTAAACGATGCTTTGATGCATTATACGACTTTGTCCAATGCGGATGCCGCAGACGTAACGGCAATCATTAATTCTTTTAGTGCCGCCGCCAATAGTAATGGGGAAAACTTCTTTGGTTTTGACAATAGTGATTTATATCGGGCTTACATGCCGGATTATTCTTATCATTGGGGAAGTAATAAACCCAAAGCTGGATTTGGCTTGCTTAACTTATTGGCTGTAAAGCACAATATCAATTCTGGGAGTATTTCTAGTTATCAGCAAAAGGCTTCGGAGATTGTTCATTATTTTCATGGGATCAACCCAATGGGCATTGTTTATCTCAGCAATATGTACACGTATGGTGCAGAACGTTCTGCCAATGAAATCTATCACCAATGGTTTGGAGATGGTTCCAATTGGGATCATGCCCTCAATTCTTTGTATGGCCCTGCACCGGGTTATGTCCCTGGTGGAGCAAATGCTAGCTACTCGGGTTCTTACAGTCCACCATCTGGACAGCCTCAACAAAAAAGTTATTTGGATTACAATGAAAGTTCGACATCCAATCCGAGCTGGGAAATTAGTGAACCGTCCATTACTTACCAAGGTTCTTATGTTAGATTGTTAGCTTTTTATGCTGGCGCAACCGTTGATTGTCCAGTCGCGGGTACGTCTTGTGATGATAATAATCCAGATACGATTGATGATGTAGCAGATGGGTTTTGCGGTTGTGCGGGTACCCTAAACTGTCCTGCAGCCGGAACCCCTTGTGATGATGGGAATCCTAATACGATTGATGATATAGAAGATGGGAATTGTAATTGTTTGGGTACATCAAACTGCCCTGCTCCTGGAACGCTTTGTGAAGATGGCAACCCCAATACCATAAACGATCAAGAAGATGGGAATTGTAATTGTGTTGGCACTCCTGCTGTTTTGGAATGCAACCTCATCGCCAATGGCACTTTTGATACCCAACTAGATCCTTGGTATTCTTGGGGATCAACTCCGATTGTAAGTAACGGAATGGCTTTAATCGAAAACATTATGCCCGGAGCAAACCCTTGGGATGCATCCATGTCTCAAGGCGGTATTACTTTGGTACAAGGCATAACTTATGAAGTCCAATTGGATGCCTATGCCGCAGCAGATCGACCATTAAATATCAAGGCTGGATTGAATGTAAGTCCATACACCAGTTTCCTATACGAAACGGTGAACCTAACCACTTCTATCCAAACATTTACATTTACTTTCACAATGACCGAACCGACAACACCAGCGGTACTGGAACTTTATGTTGGCGGAAATGGGTCAGATGTTTGGGTAGATAATGTTATTCTAAAAGAAACAAACTGTGTGGTGTCTTCTTGTCCGCAAACTTTGTTCGTGACCAATTCGGTTGCTTCTGGTTTGTATAGTGCTGAACTCAGAGTCGGTTCTGATATTGTTATACCAACGGGGATGTCTGTGATTTATCGGGGCGGCGAATCGGTTGAGTTGGGGTCTGGGTTTGAAGTTGAATTAGGCGCGGAGTTTACGGGGGAGATTGGGCCTTGTGAGAATTAATTAATTTGTATTGTTGTGTAGCATTTATAGAACCTATAACGCTACACAACAACACACTCCCCAAAACGCAATAGAATATGCCAGAGCAATTTCAGTTCTTGAAGACACTCCTCATAAGTTCCTCGGTCTTCCCAGTTTTCTGGATGACGTTTGAGGTTTGCGGCAGCAACTCCGATTGAGCTAACATCAAAGCGATTATTTTCAGCAATGCGTGCAGCAAGTGAGGGCATTTTACTACCTCGAAAATTAGTGGGAACATCAGATACTTGCATTTGAAAACCACTATGCCACAACAATTTAATTTCATACTGGAGACATAACTTTTCTAGCAACATTCCAGTTCGTATTTTTTGAAAAGCAGGATCAGCAACCAATATTGCAACATCTTCTTTCAGGCGAATTGCACCATGAACTTGTGCTTCGATATAATGATCCAGATTTCGGGCAGGCATCCGGCCAGCAGAATTCTCATAAGGCGATTCTAAATTTTCAGTTATTTTTTTCATTAAAGCATCAGGCCTGATGTTATCTTGGCCAAGCGCATAATTTCTTTCAAAAGATTCTGTCAATAGTCCCGATAAGATAAGATCAAAAACTTTTAGGGTTCCTTTTTCTGGAGGGTTCCGGTAAGAATCCATGTAGGTAAAAGTGCAACGTTGGGAGACGGACGGATTCAGGATAAAGTAACAGGAGCCAAAACGGGGAGATGGCCCGTCGGGATGTCGCATCAAATCCAAGGCGCCGTAGCAAGGTCTTTCTTTTCCAAAGCTTTTTGCTGTAGCATAAACATTTCCGAACATCTGGTTTTCCCAACTAGCCCTTGGACCTTCTGGATATGGCGAGAGTTTTCCGTTAGAGATTTTGGTTTCAAACTGATTTTTATAGATGCCGCTTTCTAATAAAGACGCTGCAACACTTTGCAAATTATCATTGAGTCGATCTGGATGAAAATGTAGGGCAACGCTTGCTTTATTTTTTATGGTCGCAATGGTTTTTATCAGTTCTTCTTGAGCAATATTACACATTATGCACACGTTTTCGATAGTTTTTTGGACATCGACTTTTTTCTCCAATGCATATTTTTCGATATGTGAGATGGCAGCTTTTTGTGTATTGGATAAATTCATTTTGAATTGGATTTTCATGACAAATATTTTTCAAAAAGTATCCATATACTGAAGTTTCTGTCTACCTGGCAAGGCCACGCAGACAGGGCAATAACATGCCGTTCCTATGGAACTCTTTTCCATGCAAAATCTCTACTCTTTTTTACGAAGGCTCCCCTTCAAAATCCGTAACTCCTCACCAGTCAAATTTCGCCATTTTCCAAGCTTTAAATTTCCCAATCGTACATGCATAATCCTCACCCGTTTCAAAGTCACGACCTTATAATCTAAAAATTCACACATCCTTCTAATCTGCCGATTCAAGCCTTGTGTAAGAATAATTTTAAACGTAAATTTTGATATTTTTTGTACCTGACATTTTTTGGTAACCGTTCCCAAAATCGGAATACCGTTCCCCATTTTTTTAACAAACCTACTTGTAATCGGTTTATCCACCGTAACGATATATTCTTTCTCATGGTTGTTTTCTACCCGTAAAATTTCATTGACAATATCACCATCATTGGTTAAAAAAATCAAGCCCGAAGAAGGCTTATCTAATCTCCCAATGGGGAAAACCCGTTTGGGGTGTTTAACAAAATCAATGATGTTGGCCCGATCTTTTAGATCTGTTGTACAGGTAATCCCCGGTGGCTTGTTGAGGGCAATATAGACGGATTTCGGTTTGTTTTGCAAAATTTTTCCATCAATGGTTACTTTGTCTTTATCAAAAACTCGGTTTCCTTTTTGAGCTACTTTTCCATTGATCTTGACTCGTCCGGCATCAATCCATTTGTCTGCTTCTCTTCGGGAACAGATGCCGGTGCTGCTGATGAATTTGTTGAGGCTGGTGGAGGGTGCTGTCATTTTGATGTCATCCGTAATTAAAAAAATTTGCCCTAGGCATAGTGAATAAATCCACCACAGATTTTCAATGTATTTTATCTGTGTAAAATCTGTGGTGATCTATGCAATCCGTGGTAAAATAAGTACACCACAGATATCCCAGATTTACACACAGACTTTACACGTATTTTATCTGTGTAAAATCTGTGGCGATCTATGCAATCTGTGGTAAAATAAGTACACCACAGATTAAGCTGATTTTCACAGATCACCACATGGATTTTACGCATTCTTTATCCGCTATAAAATCAAACATCCGCATAAGTCGTCGTAAAATAACTTACCACAGATCTCCCAGATTTACACACAGACTTTACACGTATTTTATCTGTGTAAAAATCTGTGGTGAATAAAAATCACATTACAAACCTATGAATTCCTTGCTTCATGTCAGTCACATTAAAATTAAGCAATAAGCCCAATTTCACCTTAGACAACTTCAAATATGTCATCAATTGTGCCTCGTATATGGGAATAACTTTTTGCACAGATTTTAATTCGACAATAACACTATGATTAACAAGTAAATCAATCCTATAACCTGCATCCAAATAAATATTTTTATAAACAACAGGCAACAATTTTTGACGCTCCACATGAAAACCGCAATCCCGTAATTCATGTGCCAAACATACTTCATAAGTGGACTCTAAAAGACCTGGCCCCAATTCGCTGTGGATCTTATAAGATGCACCGATAATCCTATAAGTTATTTTGTTTAGTTGTTCAATATCTCTGACAACCTTTGCTCTTTGTTCCATCATAGTACTAAGATTCATGTTTCACAAATCTCAAAACAAACTTAACTGATTCTTATGCAAAGCATTCTCCAAATATAACAACTTTTTCTTCGCCGGCAATCCCCCAGCATAACCCACCAAATCCCCATTACTCCCAACAATACGATGACAAGGCACAATAATCGAAATAGCATTCGCCCCATTCGCAGAAGCTACCGCTCGTATCGCCTTCACATTTTCCAGTCTTTTGGACAAAGCCATATAAGAAGATGTTTTACCATAAGGAATTTTCAATAATGCCTCCCAGACCTTTTTCTGAAAATCTGTCCCAACCAAAAGTAAGGGAAGGTCAAACACTTTTCTTTCTCCATTAAAATACTGGGTCAGTTGATTTTTGGCCTCCTCGACAACTTTGCATTTTTCTTCCTTGAAATCCACACCGATACCGACACCTGTTTGTATCCGTTTATCAATCGTCGTTCGCATCCTTCGATAACGCCAATCACACAGACAAAGTTCTCCCCTAAAAGAAC
>JAHDGC010000219.1 GCA_020627865.1 Saprospiraceae bacterium
ATCAGATAAGTTTTCTTTTGTTCTGGGACTTTGACCCTTTCTAGTTGATCGGCATCATTCACATATTCATATTCTGAAAGGAAAGGGTTATTGAAAATGATTTCCCGCTGTACTTGATCTTTATCAGATAGGAATCGGACAATGAGATCTTTGGCTTGCAATTCCTTTATCGCTTTCTCGGATTTTGTCGGTGATTTCAACCTTGCCTGTACGATTCTTTGTGATACAATTTTTACATCGGTTTCTTGTGTGTTTGTATTGGCTTCCACTTCCAATACCAAACTTAAAAATTGTGCCTTACTTTGAGATTGTCCGTGAATTTGGTTTATCATAAAGAAAAGCAATAGGAGTGGAAGATAGGACGTAATAATTTTTGTCATAATCAACTGTTTTGGAATATTTTAAGTATTATCATATGCTTGGTAAAGATATAAAAGTATGAATCCATAACAAAGAATATTATGTTAAAGGAAGATAGATTGTTTTTTACAAAAGAAATTGATTCGTAAGTTTCAAACGATGTTTAATATCAATTCAACCCAGTAGTTTTCATCCTTTTCCGTTAGATTTAGCGTATGAGACTGATTATAAACAAGGTTTAATCTTAGCCTTAGATTTTCAATTCCGGTTCGATGAGAGGCTTTATCCTCCAGCTTGTTTATTTTATTTTTTGTAGTAAATTGAATCGTATCCTTAGTGGTTCTCAAGTCGAAAAGGATCGCGGTTTTGTCCCGTTGGCTAATCCCATATTTAAAGGCATTCTCGACGAGTGGCATCAAACTAAACGGCATGATTTCGATACCTTCTAAAGAACCTTCTTTTTCAAAAGTAATGGGATAATCTTCTCCTAATCGCAATCGTTGCAGCGCAATATAATCTTCTATAAATGAAATTTCATCCTTTAAATGGACTTTGCTTTTCAAACCGTGTTTAATCGGATAACGCATAATTTCAGAAAGTTTCAGAATGGCTTCCGTTGTCTTCGGGGCTTCTTCTTCAACAGCTTGTGCATAAATGCCATTCAGGGTATTGTATAAAAAATGAGGATTGAATTGGGCATTCAGATATTTTAACTCTGCCTCCTTTTGTTTCTGTTCTGCTCGCTTTTTTTGTTTGGCATTTTCCATGGCAATTTTCGAAATCCCTAAACTTGTGCTGATGCCGATCACAATCAAGTGAAGGATAAAGGAATGATCAAAAAAATCTATAGGCTCTACTTGGGAGTCATATCCGTTTTGGAATAATAATCCAATACTGAAATAGCCTAAGTAAAGTAATGAGAGTACACTTGCTCCTAAAATAATTAAGTATTTCCACCAAGATTTTCGGTTTAAAAATCTTGGAATAAGATAATGGCTATTCCAATAGAATAAGACAATTAAAGAAGGAATTATGAGAAAGGCATGGTCTATATATTTTTCTTGTTCAACAAAGCTTATGATAAAAGATTCTACCAAGCCCGAAAGATCGAACTCTAAATGCAATACGAGCAGCCAGATTATCATATGGATGAAAATCGAAATAACTGTTGGTCGTTTTATATGCTCGGTATTTCCCATACGGCAAAAATGCAGCTATTCCCCGAAATAGCCGCATGATTAAAAACAAAAAATATTATTACGCTATAATTATTCCCATTTTATTGCTTCAACATTTTCCTGACATACATCTGATTATTATCCGTATTGGTTAATTCCAAAAAGAACAGCCCCGCAGGAAGTTGGCTAATATCAATGGTGTGATGATTACTCATGCTAATAGTTTGATAAGCTGTTCCAGAAGCATCTAGAATTTTGACATCAAAGTTGCCAGAACTTAAAACGATGTGTAAATCATTTTCCGTAGGATTGGGGTAAATCGTAATGCTAGTATCTTCCAACAAGATTTCTGGGCTAGCGGTTATTGTTGAGAGTTCGATGTTTTGATCGGTAAACTGTGCGAATTCCATCTGCATCAAAGTATCCACGCCATCCCTGTTGCTGACATTATCGCTGACCAAGTAATTTCCATTTGATGAAGTAATGGTATATTCCGAAGAGCTTCCTGTAAAAATAGCCGTATCTGTTCCGCCGTTGCCATTCAATTTGTCATGACTTTTGCCTCCCTCAAGTGTATTGTTAGCATTATTTCCGTTCAAACGGTTATATTCATCGTTTCCTTTCAAGCCAGCAGCATTGGTTCCGGTCAAAGTACAATGTTGCAAATATTGTGACTTGTGGGTATAAAGCTGTGCTGCATCAAAGGCCATTGTAAAAATACCGTTGAAAGTCGGATCAATGTCCATATTAATATTGATAAAAGGAGAAAAATATTTTGGCATCAAAGCCCAGCCCATCGGGTCAAGACTTTGTATATCAGCCCTCGTTTTGGCAATATAAATATCCCACATGCCGTAGGGTTCTTCCCAAGCTCCCCACAAACCATAATAGCTATCAATAACGGCAGCCAGATACTCTTGACTGAGGCTATTTTCTTGACTCAATTCATTGTACCAACCTTGTATATCGGGATTGTTCCCACCACCAAGTGGCCAAATCTGAAATCCATTATCTGCATTGTCCTGCGCTGCACGAATTTCCGTTTGATAAGCAGGCAATGCACCGGGATAGGTGTTCGGACCATCCACCCCAATCCCAGTATCGTGCATCAGGTGCAAGATTTCTTCAAAAGAAGCATCTCTATGGTTTTCGTAATCATTATTGATGTACCAAGTATGCCCTTCCACCGCTATTTCATTTTGATACAAAGGCTGGCCGTTGACATTAGGCGGATTGGTATCTCCATCACTACCATTTAATAACATTAAAATTGCGTCATTGTCAGCGATTTGATTCGTTATGGCAGATTTGTCCGCACCATATTGTGAGCCGGGAATATTGGTCAGATAAAATTGTAGAATATTTCTGGCTCGAACAATCTGTGCTTCTGTAATGGCATTTTGTGCAATGAAATGAATGGCCTTTCCATTCGGTGCCTGAATTTTTGTGTATTTTACAAAAGAATTATAAGCCGAGGGTAGTCCTGAAGGCATCGCTATAACCCCATTTGGAGAAACACTAATATCATAGTTGTCTGATAATTGTGCTTGACATAAAGTATGGATGCCTAAAGCAAAAAAGAGCATTGGAAGAAAAATTCGCATGATTTTTTATTTATTGGTTCTTGATAATTTTTGCACTTCTTACGTTCCAGACATTGACATGACTGCCTGCCTGACAAGTTCACGCAGACAGGGCAATAACATGTCGTTCCTATGGAACTCATACGAAGACTGCCTTGGGTGTTATTTTAAAATTTACTTTTTGCAAAAACAAAGAACCTTTTATTTTTGAAAAGAGGAATAAAAAAGTTCGCCTTTCTAGCCCGCTACTTTTATAATTTTAGTCAAGGTATAGCCATCGGTCACGTTTCCCGTTACGCTATCCGAAATATTGCGAGCTAAGCTATCTGAAAATTCTCCGTCACTGGAATTGGCGGTGTCAAAATCACCATTATAGCCTTGAGTGGCATAAACCGTGTTAGATATATCTTCAGGGAAAGCAACTTGTGTGACCAATAAAGAATCACCATTGCTATTTTTTATTTCCACATGGATATGGGGTGCACGTCCTGGATACCAACCGGGATAAATACTGATGAAAGAAGCATTCCCATTAACGTCAGTAGTTTGTCTGCCTCGGAGAAAATGTTCGTTGGTAAAATCCCCATCTATTTGCCCGCTGTATTCCGAGTAATTTCCCTGTGCATCACAATGCCAAACATCCACCAAGGCACCCGATAATGGATTACAGTTATTATTGGTGTTTTGAATGGAGAAAGTAATCACCAAAGGGATGCCCGCACGATCTCCAATAATGTTTTCCCTGACCCAATCGGCTGGTGTTTTAATCGGGAACGGCCCTGCTGTTTCTGAAGGGGAAGCAGCACAGGCATTGGGGTCAATGTCATCTTCTTTTTTACAAGAATTAAATACTGTAGGAATAGCAACGATGGAACCCAACCCTAATGCACTCTTTTTTAAGAAGTTTTTTCTGTTCATTTTAAATGATATTTTGTTTTATCAAAATTACGGTGTTAATATTTTATACAAGGCAATCTCCTCATCCGTCATCCAATGAATATCAGATGCTGGAGCGGCATTGATCGTAAAATAATAAAACGCCTCCGCATCTTCTTGGGAAAATCCCATCTCTTTGTAATAATCAATGTAGGGCTGATGATTTTCATGACCAACCGGAAATTCAGTTGCATCCTTGCTGCCATCAGACCAGGAGTGCACACCAATTTTGCTACCGGGTTCTCTGGTTCTGGTAGTTCCTGCGAGATAAAAATCTACCGCACCCGAAGCGATTTCTGCATCGGCAGGCAGATGAATGGTAAGATTACTGCTGTGTGCTTTTCGGGCGGCTTCTAAATTTGCAGTATCATCTTCTGAACCGGGGCAATCCTTCATGATAATGGTATTGGTGCTGGGAAATGCTGCAATAAAATTATCCCAATGTGCTGGAGTGTTTGAACCGATTACACCATTCATGACGGCCGTATTCGCATCTTGCGAGGAGAATATACCATAGTCTGTCGGGGCAATATCATCTTTCTTACAACTGCTGAGCAACGAAATGCTTCCGATTAAAAATAACCATAAAAAATTTTGAGCTAGCGATTTCATTTTTTTGAATTTGAATCAGGTGAAAAATTAGAAGTCTATATAAAACGAAAAAGAATAAGTTCGACCACAGATAGACACCATTTTTACTGTGGTTTGGGTGGAGTTTATTTTTTACGCTTCACTAAGTATAGCTTTATCGCCTATAAGTTCCATCAGGCAAAACCGTTGGAAATTTATATTCCGGATTGGTCAAAAGTTGATAAACGGCAGGGTCTTGCGTTGCTACTTTGTCTCTGGTATTTAATTTCCATTCTTGACCAATTTCATCCAAACGATTTTCCTGTGCGCCGAGCATGGAAGTCATGGCCCAATAAATATATTCTATAACCATACAATCATAAGTGCAGGTTTGATCATCATACGTATACCATGCTCCGGCAGGGTAGGGATTCGGGATACTGGTGAAATTTCCACCCCGAGCGATGTCCATCGCATTGGCCAGATCAGTCCCCGCATTAAATCCAAAAACGGAAGGGTAGGCCTGTGCATGGCCAGAGTGGTTGATCACATGCAAAACTTCCTCTAGGGCAGCGTCGAACCTTCCAGTTTGCCCATTGGTATGCCATTCTGGGATAGATTCATCGGCGCCTAAGTCCTGTGCATTAAGCTCTCCTTGCTGGGATTCTTTTTTCCATAAGTATAGCGCCGCATTGTTGGCGATCATGGCATCGAGGAGCGTCTGATTATCTACGGTGCCATCTTCATCATTGTCGAGGTATTGTGCCATGATATTGGCGGCATGCAATAGTTTAACATCTTCGACTTCGGCGTACGCATAGATTGGAATGCCGAAAACGACAACCTTCCGGTTGGTTTCCGTATAGCCAGCATCATTATGGGCTACAATCGTAAAATTCGGATCATCTCCCGGAACAACCGGAGTGAGTTCCTCATCTTTTTGGCAAGCGATAAATAATAAAAGCACCAGTGGCAAAATCATTTTTGATAGTTTCATGATCATTATTTATTAGTATAAAATTAGTGTTAATACGTATCCAAGACAAATGAAATTGCCGATACCCTTATGGGTAGAAAAGGAAAAGAGATGAAACGAAAAAATGTGTAGAGGAAGGAGGGAAATGTGTATACTTTATTTCGAGCGTTAAAACTTGCATCGGAAGGCAAAACGAGGGCTGCTATCGGGGAATTGCTAAAAGGGGGCGGCTACGCCCCCTTTTAATTATGCGTCATCATCGGGTAAGGTCTGGTTATCTAAAAGAAATTTGGATAATTGGGTACTTTCTAGACTATGGTCGAAAATTTTATTCAGATAAAATCTTGCATTTTTTTCTTCCTGCATCTTTAGTCGGTCAAATTCTTTTACGATATACAACTGAAAGACGGGACTTAACCACATGGCAAACTGAAAGGCGATATCTTTATGCGCATAGGTTGCTCCCAATCGACCATGTGTAGCATAAACACCTATGGCATTCGTTTTTTCTACCCATTGTTTAACAGACATGGAGAAACTATTTTTGATACTAGCTAACTTAAATTGGTCGGCAACATCTGCTTTGAATTGCTCATTATGCAAATTTTCCCATGCTGCCAGATACTCAATATTCTGGCTATTCCGAAAATAAGATTTCAGAATATCTTTAGGAACTTTTGTAAACTTGCGGGCTATGTCTGTCAGGCTTATAAAGTCACCGCCTTCCTTTGATATGATGGATATATCTAAATTATCTACTTTGATTTTTCTTTTACTCATTTGTTCTTTTTTTAACCCAAAATACGCATGACCTGCTCTCGATAAGTATTTCCGAATGGAATATCAATTTCCCCTATGGAGATATTACTTTTTTGGAAAGCCGTAATCTTTGAAACAGCCACAATATAAGAACGATGCACCCTTAAAAAATCTTCGAGGGGTAATTTCTCTTCGATGCCTTTCAAGTTTAACCGAGTGACGACCATGTTTTCTTGGGTATAAACTTTTACATAATCTTTCAATCCCTCGATATACAAAATATCATCTAGAGCGATTTTTACGGTTTTGTAATCTGCTTTTAAAAATAAGTAACTTGTTTTCGTTGCTGTCGAGGCAGCATTATTTAATTTATAGAGCTTGTGGGCCTTGTTGATGCCTTTTAGAAAACGTTCAAATCGGATGGGTTTCACAAGATAGTCTACCACATCCAATTCATACCCTTGCAATGCATAATCTTCATAAGCGGTGGTAAAGATGATCATCGGTTTTTTCTCCAAGGATTTTAATAATTCCAGTCCGGTAATATCCGGCATTTCAATATCGGATAATAGCAAATCTATCTTTTGGGTATTGAGGACTTCGAGTGCTTCAAATGGATTTGTTGTTGCCAATATCAATTCGACAAAAGGAATTTTGCTTACAAATTTTGTAAGAATAGTTATGGCTGGCTTTTCATCGTCTAGTATGATGGTTTTCATTTTTAATTTCTATTATAAACATAAACTTACTCATTTCAGTAAGTTTAAAATTCGGATTATACACTTTTTTCCAAGTCTCCAAAAATAAAGCTACTTCGCCCGAATAAGCCCATCACTCCACACCATCCATTTATAACTGGTCAATTCATTTAATGCCATCGGCCCACGCGCATGCAACTTCTGTGTACTGATCCCAATTTCCGCACCCATCCCAAATTGGCCACCATCCGTAAAAGCAGTAGAAGTATTCGCATAGACCACTGCCGCATCTGTATGGTGCAAAAAATGTTGGATCGTATCCGCATCTTCGGCAATGATGGCCTCACTATGTTTGGAGCTGTATTGGTCAATGTGATCCAGTGCGGCTTCCAGATCAGGAATCATTTTTACCGACATTTTCATGGCCAAAAACTCTGTCCCGAAGTCTTCCGGTTTTGCTTTTTTTAGCAAACTCTGGTCATAATGATTTTCTAAAACCCGGAAAGCCTCCTCATCGGCAAATATTTCGCACTGGTGTTTACTATCCATATCTTTTAATAATGCTGGAAGATCGTGCAAACGTTGTTGATGAATCAATAACGTATCAAGGGCATTGCAAACGCTGACCCTTCTTGCCTTGGCATTTTCAATGATCCTTTTCCCTTTTTCCAAATCACCACTTTTATCAAAATAAGTATGTACAATCCCGGCGCCGGTTTCTATGACGGGCACTTTTGAGTTGTCCCGCACGAAGCGGATAAGTCCTTGTCCTCCTCTGGGAATAATTGTATTGATCACATCATCAGCTTCAAGAATATGCGGCAAGGCTTCTCTTTCGCTGGGCGCAAGATAAACCACATCTTCCAAGCCATGAGTGGCCAGTACCTTCTGAATCAATTCAACGATAATCAAATTGGAAAAATGAGCATCCCGACTGCCTTTGAGGACAGCAGCATTTCCAGACTTAAAACAAAGGGCAAAAACATCAAAAGTTACATTGGGTCTGGATTCGTAAATGATGCCGATTACACCTAACGGCACGCTTACTTTTTTGAGCTGCAAGCCATTGGGCAAGCTTCGTTCCTCCAGCGAGCGACCAAGCGGGGAGGGTAGGGTAGCCACTTTCCGGAGGTCATCCGCGATGCCTTGAAGTCGCTCTGCATTCAGGAGTAAGCGATCATATTTTGGGTTGGCCGTATCCATCCGGGCAAGGTCTTTTGCATTCTCTTCCAAAATGGTGTCCTGATTTTTAAGGGTCAGGCCTGCCAGCTCATTCAGGATTTGGGCAATTTGCTCGTCGCGTAATCCGATAAGTTTCCGGCTTGCTTTTCGGATGATTTGGAGATTTTTCTGGATGGATTCTTTCATGAAATGCAATATTATAATTTTCTTATAAATGTTCCAGAGATTCACATCTCTGGCAATAACATGCCGTCCTTACAGGACTCATTATTTCAGTAAGTTTGCTAACGCACAAAAAGATAATCATAATGAATCAATGGTTTTTTCCCTTTTTGGCCAATAAAACCTTGTGCCTTGTTGATACCATATTGCGCAATGCCCCAACCAATATTTTCCTTTTGTTCATTCACAATCTGGATAATATCCCCCTTCTTGAAATCACCTTCAATTTTAAGAATGCCTACCGGCAATAAACTGGAAATTTTATCTTCAGCACAAAGGGCAACGGCTGCCCCTTGATTGATGTAAACGGTTCCTTTCTGTTCATTGTGATTGTAAGCAATCCATTTTTTGACATTGGACACAGGCGCCTTGATGGTAAAGCGTGTTCCGGTAAAATTATGGTTATAAATATCCAAAAGAGCATTGGGCTGTTTCCCGTTGGTAATAAAAGTCTGAATACCGACCTTGGCCGCTTTCTGGGCAATCCGCAATTTGGTATGCATGCCGCCCCTGCCAAAAGAAGACCGTACCGGAGCGATAACATCGACAATTTCCGTGTCGCTGGCATCAATTTCTTCGATGAGCTTACTGTCCGGATCATTAGGATTGCCATCATAAATACCATCAACATTGGTCAACAAAACCAAAGCATCTGCATTGACCATAGCGGCAATCAATCCGGCCAGTTCATCGTTATCGGTAAACATCAATTCGCTAACCGCCACCACATCATTTTCGTTGACAATAGGAATAATATGATCCCTGAGCAGTGCATGAAAACATTGCTTCATGTTGAGATAATGTAACCTGTCGCGGAAGTCTTCTTTGGTGGCCAAGACCTGCGCGCAGTGCAAATGGTGCTCCTGAAGGATTTGGGCATAAATGTTCATGAGCCGGATTTGCCCGATGGCGGAATACACCTGCCGCTGCGCAACCTTATTGGTGGAAGGGGAGAGTTGCAGCACCGATTTCCCCGCACCTACTGCACCGGAACTTACAAGGATAATTTCTATGCCTTTTTCCTTTAGACTGGCAATTTGGTCAACTAGGTTATGGATAACAGGCATATCCAATAAGCCATCTTCATTGGTTAGGACATTGGTGCCTACCTTTGCTACAATGCGTTGAAAATTTTGAGGATTTTGCACGATCTTATGTTTCTGCTTTTTTGAAGATGGGGTAAATATAGGCAAAAAAATACCAC
>JAHDGC010000220.1:0-1190 GCA_020627865.1 Saprospiraceae bacterium
TCTGGAACGTTTGCAGAGAAAAATTATTATTAAAAATTTAATTTACAAAACACTAACCTTATTGCTTTACCAGTATTTGAGGAAAATGCCTTCCATCACTTAGTTTGACATCAAATATATACATGCCATTCTCCACCTGATTCAGATCAAAGCTCTGTATAGCATTATTGATATTTTCTTGCCGGAAAATAGCTTGCCCGCTTGAATTATATACGCTTACGGAAACCGCTTTATGTCCTTCAAGTTGCAGGTTGATTTGTCCTGTTGTCGGGTTAGGATAAATAGAAATTGCTGGCTGTTGATTGTCAATTTCAGTAACATCAGAAACAGGGCAATTTTCACTAAAAGAAGAAGTCGGGTCGATGTTCGTCCAATTTGCTACGGCGTAGGCTTCTGAATCTACTGCTATGCAACTTAGGTCGGGGTTAGGGGTGGTATGGAAATTATTGGTACTTATATTGGTATTGTTGCCATTTTTTACATTAAGGCTGACGAGTTGATTACCGCCACAAGATAAAAAAGTCAATGCCGTATTTGCACTAAGATCAAGGCTGGTGAGTTGATTGTTATAGCAAGACAAATCGGTCAATGCCGTATTGGTACTAAGGTCAAGATTCGCTAGTTGATTGTTATAGCAAGACAAATTAGCCAATGCCGTATTGGTCGTAAGATCAAGATCGGTTAGTTGATTGATATGGCAGGATAAAATAATTAAGGCCGTGTTGGTACTAAGGTCAAGGTCGGCTATTTGGTTGCTGTAGCAAGATAAAGTGGTCAGGGCAGTATTTACACTAAGATCAAGATTGCTTATTTGATTGCCACCGCAATGTAAACGAATCAGGGCCGTATTTGTGCTAACGTCAAGATCGGTTAGTTGGTTGTCGTCGCAAGATAGCTTCGTCAAGGCCGTATTTGTACTAACATCAAGACTAGTCAAGGAATTTCCATAACATTCCAAATTCGTTAAGGCGGTATTTGCACTGACATCAAGAACAGTTAGTTGGTTATAGCCGCAATCAAAATGAGTCAATGCCGTATTTACGCTAAGATCAAGATTGCTTATTTGATTGTTACTGCAATCAAAATGCGCCAATGCTGTATTTACACTAATGTCGAGATCGGTTAGTTGATTTTCACGACAATCAAAATGCGCCAACGCCGTATTTGTACTAACATCAAGATCGGTTAGT
>JAHDGC010000220.1:1290-9662 GCA_020627865.1 Saprospiraceae bacterium
TGATTGTCATGACAAGATAAATGCGCCAATGCCGTATTGGCACTAACATCAAGATCGGTTAGTTGATTGTCATGACAAGATAAATGCGCCAATGCCGTATTGGCACTAACATCAAGATTAGAGAGTTGATTGTTGTCGCAATCTAAATGAATCAATGCCGTATTTGCGCTGACATCAAGACTAGTTAGTTGATTTCGATCACAATTTAATGAAGTCAAAGCAACAAAAGCTGCAATCCCTGTTAGATCTGAAATTGCGCTATCTGCTAGATGTAATACTCCCGTTATCGCTTGAGCTTCGGAAACTTGAATTTCAGCATCACCGTTGGTATTAATATCGGGATTACTGACCAATGCTGCCTTAAAATTACTGTCAGGAATAAAAACATTTTGCGTATGGGCTTGTTTTCCGAAGAAAAGAATAGATAGGCTAATTAAGATTTTTTTCATTTTCATTTTTTGTTTTTTTAATTTATGTTTTACAAATGTACAATGTATGAAAGGGTTTGATAGGACTTTAATCATAAATCTGCAAACTTGCCTTTCAGGGTAACGTATATAGGGTTCGTTTAGTGTGTTGCCTGATCAAAAAAAGTTATCAGTAGTGTCCACAGGTACAAAAATAGCAATTTCTTAGACTTTATTTTTTACCGTTCCTGACCTAATATGTTTATCTTTGAGTATAAAAAAGTATATTAATACAATCAGATGCCTAAAAAGCTAGACAAGAACTGTGTTATACTTCTTCAAAATGGAGAAAATGACATCTGAAACTTAAATTAATACTATAAAAACATATCCAGCCCCGATGCTACCATTTTCCGAGAAAACGGCCCTTGTTATTGCTATCGTCAGCACATTGTTGGCCAGTGTCGCTGATGTGTTGCTTCTTTACGATGCTTCCGCCAATTATATAGACGGCCAGTTTTTATTTATGAAAGACATTAGTCATTGGCGACTTTTGGTTGGACAATACTTAGGACTGCTCTCGATTCCGCTTTACGTTTTCGGATTTTACTATATTTACAAACGATACGAAAAAAAATCACCTCGGTTGGGCAAGTTATTGTTTTGGGTAAGTACCTTTTTACTTTTTCCCAGCGTATGCTACCACATCTATTGCAGTGCCGTTGCGATAAAGGTAAAGGACTTTTTCGCAAGCGGCTCCCCGCCAGAATTATGGGATAAAAACCTCGATGGGCTACGAATATTTTTTGAACCTATGGCCGTTATTTTTGTGATCGGGTATGTTCTATTTTCCGTTATTTTATTTTGGTCAATCTGGAAAAACAAAAGCGACTTGAACCCGAGAAAGGCATTTTTTAATCCCTTGTTTTTTTATGTATTTTGTATCTTGATGCATCTGGTTTGGCCATTGGTGGGCAATGCTTTGCTGGTAGCTGGTTTTAATTTGTCCTTGTGTTACTTGTTTGTGGGCTTGTGGGTGGAGTGACTGGAATTTTCTGACATGCGCTAATTTCTAAAAACAAAAGAGAGATGAAATTTGTCCTTAAGTTATTTGTACTGTTCTTTTTCAAACCCTTGTTTGCTCAGGAGTCTACAATAAAGCATTCCTGTTTCCCCGTCTGGCATGGCTTTCAACATGAGTGGACGTATAACCACCGATTGAATCGCATTGGAAGTGCAACATACATTCAAAACGATAGCATATATCACCTGCATGGTGCCGCTTCTGGGATAGGAGCGGACAGCATTGCTTTTAATGATCCTTTTGTTATTGTGAAAACGGATAAAAAACAATATCGTGAAATCCGGCAGGATTATCAACTTTATGGGAAAGAAGGTAAACATATTGTTGTGAAAGATACTGTTTTGCTAGAAGATCGAAACCAGCTTCCCTTTCTGAATGGTTTTGATCTGTGGTCAGAAACAGATGCGGATAAGATTCGTTATTTAGAAATTGCAGTTAAATCATTGGATGATTTCCAACAAGCTGCCTTCGAAATATCTGTACAGTTCAATGCCTCCTGCAAATCGCTAGAATGCAAACCCTTTCAAAAGTTGGTAGCTTATAAGCTTTCGGTATTCATCGGGATGATCTCAGATGCATCTTCTCAGGATAGTTGGGCGGTGTCGCAAGATTTTCAATGGAACAAGAGGGCAAGTTTTGACGCATCAAAGCCTCCGGTCAACAAGATCGAACATGAAAATGTAAAAGCATTACCAATCATTCAGTCTTTTGTCCTTGATCTGAGTAAGAACCAGTGGTTTTGTAATTGGAATTGCAGCATTGCGCCTTTTGAGGAAGATTCCGCAGCGACTACTTATGTCCCGAAACTTGGGTTTGCCCAATGGAAACCGGGTATGAAAAAGAATGCTGTTAGCCGCAAGCATGCCCGTTTTGCACAGCGGCGGAAAGGTTCGGGTAGGGCAGTGCTATCCGGACAGTGGCTGCTTTTGGAATCGGCGGATTATGAATCATCCAATCATGCGGCGACGTTTTTCTGGCCGGCAGGTAAGGTGCCTGCGGGGCGGGAAGCGGCGGTGCGGTATAAGCGTTTTGGGTGGGTTAAAGGTGGAGGTGATTAAATCCGATGAAAGAGGTGAAATAAATATAGGAAAATATGTTTATATTTGTAGGTGAATGAATATGCTGTTCGCTACAATATTAAAACACCACCAATGAAAAACTTCAACCTCCTTTTCTTTTTCATCCTCTTGACCACCCAAATACAAGCCCGAAGCATCTACCTAGAAACTTCGCAAGACGCTTGTAAATCTTTCGATAATAGTGCCTGCAACATCATTGTCCAATCCAATTATAACGGCGAAGGCTGGACACTCAACAGTGTCGTCGAAGCTTCTTGTTCAGACAATGTTCATTTCGCACCAGCCGTTAGCGAAGATGGAACGACTTACTTTGATGGAGAATGGTCGTGGACAGGGCCTAATAATTTTACGGCTACCAGTCGGGCTATTTTTTTTGGATTTATTTCAGCAGATGATGCGGGGGTGTATACCGTCACGAGTACAAGGCCATCTGGTTGTGTCGCCACGCAGGATTTTGAAATCGTTTATGGGAATGATTGTGCGCCCGTTACTTGTTTGGGACCCGTGTGTTATGAGGAAATCCCGCAAGTGGCTTTTGATAATTTTGCCAATGCGTACAATTATACTTTTTGGGATCATAGTTTTCTGACAAGCATCACGGAAGCTAGAAAATTTAGCATCCAAACCAGTTCCTTCGGGCTGAATGTGAATTACGATGATTTGACCATCCAAAGCCTGAATATTAATCAAAGTAACCAACAGGCCACTGCTGCATTTGCCGCATCGAAGGCGAGTATTTTTCCAGCTGATTATGGTGGTAACATTGATTTTGCGATCCTGCAAAATGGGGCAGTATTGCATGAGAAAAGCCCAACGCCTACCAGTTTTGGAAATGCTGATAGCCAAATGGCAGAGTATGGTACTTGGTTGAATCGGAGGTTCGTGAGTACTTACTTGACCAATAACCCTTCGCTTGAATTTTACTTCACGGGCGTCGAGTTTACCAATTGGCATAACCGTTTAAAGATGACTTTCCATGCTCGTCCTACGGCAACAATTACCAACGGACAGTTGCGATTTTCTGTGGAGATTCCTACAGTTTATAACAATCAATATACGGATGGTAGTATTTATGCCTTTGCAGATGCCGCTGATGCTGGTTTTTCCGTAAAGGCTGGTATTACTGCAACTGATTTTTCCCTTTCGGGTAATACCGTAACCGTGCAAACGGCAGCACAAGACTTACTGGCCAATACTTCTTATGAGATCAGTCTCGTTTTTTATGCGGGTAAAAATAACCTTTCAACAAACTATACCGCACTCGCGGAAGAGGATGCAGCAATCAGTATACAAGTCAATCAAACCGCTCCTAATCAAACCGCTCATCCGACATTGTCTTATGATGCGGATGAAGGCATCCATTATCTGGACATTGCAAGGTACGGGATGGGCTATAGAAATTGTGGTCAGGTAGATGTTATGCAAAATATTGCAATCGCATTGGAGAATCCATCAAGCAATGACAAGCAGGTTCGTCTGTGTTTCCGGCAGATTCCAGATGTCAATGTTGTCGGTTTCAATTCTTTGCTCCGCCGAAATAATGGTGCTCCTTCTGGGTTGCCCTTACAAGTTTCTAAAAATTGGCACACGGATCCACAACTATTTTCTGGTACTTGGATCAGAGAATATACCGAGATTATGGTGCCGGCTAATGATACCATCAGTTTTAATTATACGAGAACAGGGGCGAAGTGGGGCGAAACTTACAGCGTTTCTTCACACCAGTTAAGTGTCGTAGGATCGGGTATACCCAAAGGTGGTTGGCTCGAAGCGGCCATGGGTTCTTTTGGAGAAACGGTTACGCATTCGCCAGATTATCGCTTTGGGAATTCTAACGTTTGCGATTACCGACCTTTTTTGGTAACGAATGAAGCTTACCCGCCGGGAACATCTACAGAGTGTAACTGGACGGGCAATGTTGGCGGTATGGATATGTGGGTTTACCGGAATGATAGTAACCAAAGGATTCATCAGAAAGAAGTGAAAACGAGGTTCCAGCGATATTCTCCCAACTTGTCAGAAACTTCTGTCTCCGCTTTATCTGCTGACGGTAAGTTGAAATGGGATTATACTTTTTATCTGAACCGTGCGGACGATTATGTTCGGGTATATTACAAAATTAAAATTAAAGCATTGGAAGATGCCCCTTTTAACCGCTTCGATATTTTCCAAATGGGTGGGGATAATTATAATTTTTACAAGGCGCAAACAGTTTACTATGGCAATGGGGCTGGTACAATAGGGCAGTTCAACCCGACCAATGACGGCTCCGATGATTACACCACGCCGGAGATCGCCATTTCTGGGGATGATCCTTGGATATGGGCAGGAAACGGCACCATAACAAATGGCTTTGGTAGCATCAACATCGAAACCAATAACGGGATTATTGTCCGCGATTATCAGGCTGCTTTCGGTGGTGCACCTTCCAATACGGTTTACTTCCGGGAACGTTCTCACTCCGGTGGCTTCTCCGGCTCTTCCGGGCAAAACCCGACATCATATTGTTTGGTAACGCCTCCGGGCATCAATAGTTTTACTGCCGGAGATTCCGTCGAGTTGCTTGTAGAAACGGTAATTTTGCCCAAATTGAATGGGGATTATTATGGGCCTAACACTAATTTTGCAGCGGCTTTGGCCGGCTATGGTAATTCGGTAGATTTATTTCTAAGGGAAGTACAGGGCAATAAGGTGACACTCAGTTCTCCGACGAATACCGTTGATGAAATTTATCCGCATACCATCACGACGACGAATAATACTGCTTTGGTCACCGTAACTGGGGGGAGGAGTTATGTGCCTCTGGTGTTTGAAGGCTTGGATAATGTTGCGGAACCCGTATTGTGGAAGTCGGTAAATAGTTCGGGAAATGATTGTTGGGAAATTGTAGATCAATCCAAATGGGGAAGAGATTTTTGGCAGGCGGATTACCAGCCCGAAACGGGTTTGTTTGATTTGATTTATAATGTGAACCAAGACATTCCCGGAGATGGCATGGCGACCATCAGCTACTACCTCGGGGATACCCCACCGGTGCCGAGTATTGTTGTGCAAACACAATATAACGACGACCCTTTCACGCTGAACAATGTCGTAGCAACTTACCTTGAAGATTATGTTCATTTTGCTCCGCAAGTAACGGAATATGGGGCGACCTCTTCGGGCGGTGGAACTTGGTCATGGACAGGGCCGAATGGTTTTACATCTACTATTCGCAACATAGAGTTTCCGTCTGTCACCGAAGCAGAACTCGGTATGTATACCGTTACCTACACGAGCGTAACCGGATGCACGACCACGCAAACATTTGAGATATCTTGTTTGGAAACCGATGCCAATGGTATTTGCCTAATTGCTGCCTGTGGCGGATTCGTGTCAACACCTTATGTCCTAAATAACAATCATCAGGAAGATGCAGCGTTTAAAACCACCACTTTTATTGAATCTACCGCAACGGTAGCATCAGGCTTCGATGTGGATTATATCGCAGGAGAGTGCATCTTGTTGGATTCTGGTTTCGAGGTTGTTGCGGGTGCGGATTTTTTGGCGGTTATTGATAGTTGTGGGGTGGGGTTGTTGCGGTTGTCGGAGGAGGAGAATTTGGACTGATTTTGGTTGCGTTGAAGCATCTTGAAATTTCAAAATTTAGGATACCTTGCTAACCAGGCAGTTTGTAAAACTTCAAAAATGCATATATCACCTATTGGTTGTATATGCATTTTTGATTGATCAAATTTATACCTCAAAAATTAAGAAGGTATTAGTGACAATGACTATAACAAGGTACCCAGCGATAATACATGGTAACGTAAGTGCTATGATCTATACTCAGTTGATATGGCGGATTTGCATAATGATCCATAATGTCATTCGTATTGTTGTCGAATTCATCGAATATACCGAAATGATGCCCCAATTCGTGTCCCATAGTGTACCTAAAGTAATGATCATCTCTGATATAACTACCACCACTTTGTATTTCATTCAACCCTATTAGTTGAACTGGCCGACATGCCCGGTGATACTGTTGACCCTCTGGTCCTCTCTTACAGATAGGGGCGGATTCCGTACAATTCCCCCAATCCATGAGATAAACCCCAACAGCCCATCCAACTTTAGGGCTTGATAAACCGCCATTTCCATCAACAGCTACCACGGCAGCATTAACATCCCAATTTGTTGATGCTTCATCACCATATGTTAGAGAAAAATCGTTATATTTTTGTCCAACAGAATTTCCTTGTAATAAATTCTGACTAGAGAGGAATCGAATACCTCCAAATTGAATGGGGATATTCCAGGGGTTGCTATAAATCCCTTTGACAATATTAAAGCTGAAAAGCAGATAGTTGATTACCGCCGTATTACTATTGTTAAAATAATGCTTGAAGGAATAATCTACCGTATATCTAACCCTTATCGGTGAAAAATCACAATTGGATCTATTCATAACATCAAGTGTAACGTTTTCATTATCTTCTGGTGAAAAGGCACCTGAACCAGCATTTTGATGCGAACATCCTAACTTTTGAGTGTGTAAGAGCGGTTGTTTCGCATAATTATAATAAACCATCAAATCCCCTGATTTTTTTAGTACTCGATCTCCTTCCTTACCCATAATCGTTACTTCTAATTCATCCTCAGAAAAACTCACCACCACATTGGTGTTTGGATCTCCTTTTAACTTCCCATGATAAAAGGAAGCATTAATTTCAAAAGGCAAAATTTGACCATGCTCGTCTTCGATTGTAAATTCATCCGAAACAATATCCCATTTTTCTAATTCTAATTTCATCACTTCAGGAGACATTGGAATATTGAAAACCATAGATTGAGGCCGTTGCGCCAAAACTTTTTGGAGAGCTTTCTTATCTAATTTAAAATAAGTGGCATCCTCTATTGTTCGTTCCTCGAAAGGCGCAACATCCTCTGCTAGTTTTAGCCCTTCAAATACGTACAGGTTTGCTGTATTTTGATCCTCATTCATTGCGGTTGTATCAAAAATATCTGTAGCAGATTCTTTTTGGCAGGCAGTTATGGACATGGCAAATACAAAGAGAACCGAAATTGCCCATAGGATGTTTTTCAGTTTAAGAATTTTCATAATTGTTTGTTTATGTTAAAAAGTTATAAAAAAATACTCTGGTCGATAGGGGATAAATATAGATAAAACCCTGTACGGAATTTGTTCTTAAATTACTAAGAAACAAAGGGCTTGACTTTACAGTTATGTGTAAACACACTGTTTAACAATCCTTCAGTTACAATGAATTATCTTTGTTTTATTATTTGGTTCTATTTATTTGCAAGATCAATATGTTTTGCGACAATAGAAAGCTTGATCCTGCAAGTGTCAAATTATGAGGATAATTGTCCAAAAAAAAAGGATAAGTGGTATCCCAACTTATCCAATTAATTAATTATGATTACTGTATTAATACAGCATACCATGAATTTTTAATTTTTCCAGAAAGTTTTTTTTCTTTCTTTTGGAAACATCAATAACAGAACCATCAATCATTTTGATATGACCACCTTCTCCCTTGAAATACCTTGCCATTTTGTGTAGGTTGATGATATGAGATTGGTGTACCCTACAAAAGCCGTAATCTTCTAACAATATGTTTAAATTTTTAAGCCCCTTGGTGGTATAGATTTTTTTCCCGTTTTCAAGATAAATAATCCAGTTAGAATTCACAAAAAGGTCATTACAGGTGTTGCTACTTAAGCCATGCTGTTCGCTAAATTGGTGGATCGTATCGTTTTTGATGAAATACAAACCTGCATTGTCTGTGGACAACC
>JAHDGC010000221.1:0-4914 GCA_020627865.1 Saprospiraceae bacterium
TTTGTTTTTTATAATCCAATTTTTAGTTTTTTAACAAATTATCCCAACCCAAACCCGCTTAAGTAATTTTTATATTCCCATGAACAAGCCGACAGGATCAACAAATTCCTGTCGGCTTTCCTTTTTGGCTCTTTGACTAATTCCGTGAAAGTCTGAACCATAACCGCCGACACAATACAGCCAGTCGTCATCCTGATAAAAAAGTATATTCGTAGAACGCAAGTGTTGCTGCACCACATCCGGAAGTGGCGCTATGGAAATAAAGAGATAGATAAAATGTTTTCAAAGGAGTTGCTGTGTGTTTGTAAATACATGTGTTTTTTGAGTAATCTGCTAATTAGTGTTGAATTATTATTGTGAGGGCTACAATGCAAATGCATTGATGTAGGTTCGTTCTATATTTGTATGATTGAGGCTTCGAGATACAAATATAGTCTGTAATATTGTCATGGATAAGACTAGAATAAGGAGTGCTTGGTACAAGTTTTGAAGCAATATATTCAATGCTCAGGTTATAGATGTTGTTAAGTGTTGTGTGTGTGAATATTGTTATGGGAGCCCATCTTGAAACCTTCATGTTATAAAACAATTCGCTTAAAATTTTACGATTGATAATAGGACAGAAATGAGTGGTATTAGGCTCAAATTCTCAACTATAGACCTGTCTGCATGATTGGTTAGGCAGACTTCTAATTCTTTATTTTATAAACTAAAATTTTATGCATTTTCTAAACAAACTGCTTGCTTTTGGTGCTGTATATGTAATGTTGTTTTTTTGTGGCAAAAATTATACACATTGGGGACATTGTGCGAACTCTAAAAAATCGGTTTCCTTATCAATATATGGTGCTGATTATTATATAGATGAAAACTTAAGTGATAAAAATAAAATCTTGCGTGCAATCCAGGAAAGGACTGTATCTTTACCAAAAAAAATACAGTTGTTTTCACATGGAAAAAGTGGTGCACTTTTTATAGGAGAAGAGTGGAAAACAGCTTCTCAAATTGTAGCATGGCTCCATGATAAATACGACCTTGCGGCTTATTCCCAACTCAATATTTATGGTTGCGAATTTGCGAAAGGAGAAAACGGGAAAGCTGCCGTAAAGTATTTAGAAAAAACACTGGGGATTTGTGTCGCTGCCTCTGATGATCTTACAGGTTTAGATGGGGATTGGGATTTGGAAGTAGGGGACGGCATGGATGCTTTGGTGATTGAAGACTATGCTTTTAATTTGCAATCTTGTTCCTGTACAGAATACCTGTACTTGAATGATCTCGGTTTGGGAGAGGTGCATAAGTTTCGGGTGAATGCTGACAGCAGCCTTACGGAAATCGGTAGTCCTTGGATGAGCGGTTTTACCAATCCGCATGGATTAGGTGGTGATGCCAATGGAGCTATGTATATCAGTGATAATACTACCGGTCCTATTTATCAAGTAACTTGTGATGGAGGAACAGTGGCCAATGATGCGGTACAATGGAATACGTCCGTCAACAATGGGATAACGAATATTGATGGGTATGGCGGCTATATTTTTGTCAATGGGGATGATCCCACAAATGAGGTCTGGGGCAATTATATAGGCGTGTACAATAGCTGTGATGGAAGCTTGGCGGGTAAAATTTGTTTAAACGGGTTTGGTTGGGGCGATTGGGGGATGCAGGTTTTAGATGACGGCACCGTGTTGGCGACTAGAAGTGCAGACTGGGGTGATGGTGCCTCCAATGCTATTTATGTTTTTACTTTTGATGAAAGCCTTTTCGGTACCTGCATTGATCCATTTGTGAGTGGGGGTTATTTAGACAACTATGAATCGATGTATGGGATTACTTCTGACGGTACTTTTTTGTATACGGTCATGCGTAATGATGTTACCGATAATTCGGAAGTATATTTGCTGAAAATTAATGCGTCGGATGGCTCGCTGGTGCAAGCCAAATATGAAGGTGGTTGGAATAATGAGGGTTATAATGGTGCGATGGGGCTTGTCTATGCGCCTAGTGTGGGAATGCTATATGTATCCGGTTATGAGGATTGTATCAGTATCGTTGATCCTAGTGATTTGTCTTATGTTGAGGCAGGTGCCGGCGGAATACCGGCTGGGTCTGTACCTAAAACGATCGGCATTCAGAAAGAGTGTTGTCCTAGTCCTTCTGATGCCATTTACGATAATGTTTTCTGTGCATCTCGTGTTGGGGATACTATTTTTCTACAAGATTTGATATCGTGTAACGGAGTCATTTGTGAAGGGCTGTGGCAAGAAGGAGCAGGCAATGTCGGGATGTCTTACGAACCTTGTAACAATACCATTGCGATAACGGCTGATAATGCCTGCGGAACTTTTACGCTAGGCTCCGATGGTGCTGGCAATAACTTGCAATGCGGTACTTTTAACCTTACGGTAAACATCGAGGTTTTATTGGTGGATAATGTTACGGCAACTGGCGATCAAACCATTTGTGCAGGTGATCCCGCAACGGCATTAACCGCGAGTACTACTACGGCAGGTGTTTCCTATCAATGGGAGATGAGTACGGTTTCCTGTGATGATGGCTGGACAAATATTGATGGTGCAACTGCGGATGCTTATACGCCAACGGGCTTGAGTCAAACGACTTACTTTCGAGCAGTAACGGCCTTGTCAGGGAGCTGCACCACAGATGCTTGTGTTTCCAATAGTAATTGCATAACGGTTACCGTTGATCCGAGCTGTGGGTCTCCTTGCTTTCCTGCTATTCAATATACGCCGTTATTTATTATTAAAAATTAAAAAAGAGGCTACAATATTAGAATATTGTAGCCTCCTCAAAATTTATGCAAAGAGAAATTGCGGGAGTGCAGCCCTCTCAGGGTGCAGGGTGCGTACGGCAGAATTTCCCTTTACTTCCGATCCTAATAATCTTTCATAATAACCAGTTGCTCTGTAAATCTAGGATGCCCTTCCGGCAGAATCGAAATGATATAAATACCATTATGCAAAGCACTCACATCCAACCGCTCCACTTTAGCATGATCGCTGCCAAACTGGCCTTTGACCAAAACCCTTCCTTGCAAAGAACTGATGACGTAATCTGCAGGAATATCCATATGGTTTTTAAGGTCAACATTCAAGTAGTGTTGAGCAGGATTTGGAGATAAGATCACCGGAGCAGTATAGTATTCAAAATTAACGGCTCGGTAAGGCGTGTAAGCAACACGGCCATCTTCAAATTCCATTTTAACCTGATAACCATTCATGCCAGGATCAGGTTTAACATGGATGTCCTCGTAGTATGTTACCCCGACGTTGTCACTAGCAGGGAATGTTTTTAAGTCTATAAAACTATTCACTTTAGGACTAGAATGCTGAACCGTGTATTGAACTACCTTGTTCGTTGCCGGTTGATTCACGTACCACCTCAATTCCGTTTGCTGCCCTGGAGCACGCGTGGCAATCAAGTCCGATTGCACCAATGCTCTATCTTCTGGGTTGCCTCCTGTTATAACGATGGTATAATCTTCAACCTCGCCATAGCTAAACGTCTCGCAAGGTTCAGGAGCTTCATTCCATTTCATACTGATACGCATGCGGGTCGCACCATTGGATACATCAGATGGGATCGACATCGCACCCAATATGGTACCGCTTCCAACATCTGCGAAGACCTCTTCATTTGCATCGGTAAAGTCACCATCTTGATTAAAATCAATCCAGATTTTCCAAGATTCATCGTAAATCGTCCCTAAGAATCCGGGTATTAATCTTACACTGATGGAAGAGCCAGCCGTAGCGTTTATAATCTTATTCGTATAGTCGCCATAACCGCCATCATTGTTAGAGGTGTTAGACATGTTGCCGATTCTCACCCTTTTGATATATTCAAAATTAGAACTCTCTCCGGCGGCATCACAATACGTTTCCGGAGTTACGTCGCCTTCGCAAGTATTCGTCGGATCATTTGGACATTCATCTTCCGCATCGCAAATACCATCCTCGTCACTATCCTGAAGCGTACCGGCACAGTTGCAATCCGCATCAAAGACATCCCCTGTGGTACAAGCATCTCCGTCATCACAAGATTCTCCCAGCATACAATCGCCAAGAGTATCGTCTTCATTATCACAAATACCATCCTCATCACTATCTTGGAAAACACCGGCACAATTGCAATTAGCATCATAGCTGTCTCCTGTGGTACAGTCATCTCCGTCATCGCAGCTTTCTCCCGGAGTACAATCTTCATTTGCTACAATACTAATCGTGTAATCTTCTACTTCGCCATAACTAAATGTTTCGCAAGATTCCGGTACGGCATTCCACTTCATGCTTACGCGCATGCGAGTCGTGACTGATAGATTAGCAGGGATCGAAATGTTGCCGGATACGGCAGTGGTGCCACTATCTGCAAAGACTTCTTCTCCGGCATCGGTAAAGTCACCATCTTCATTGAAGTCAATCCAAATGCGCCAGAATTCATTGTAAACTGTACCCGGAAATTCTGGGGTCAAGGTTACTGCAATGGATGAGCCAGCAGTAGTGGCTATTTCTAAATTGGTATAATTTCCATATCCACCATCATTGCCAGACTCATTGAATAGGTCTCCTATCGCTACGCTTTGAATATACTCAAAATTAGAATTGTCACCAGCGGAAGCACAGTAATCATCCGGTGTAGGTTCATCATCACAAGTATTGGTGGCGTCATCAGGACAACTGTCTTCTTCATCACAAATACCATCCTCATCGCTATCTTGGAAAGTTCCTGCACAATTACAGTCGGCATCAAAGACATCATTGATGGTACAATCATCATTGTCATCACAGCTTTCGCCTATTGTACAGTTGCCATCTGTATCATCCTCTGCATCGCAAATACCATCGTTATCACTATCTTGGAAAGTTCCTGCACAATTACAATCGGCATCAAAGA
>JAHDGC010000221.1:5014-9657 GCA_020627865.1 Saprospiraceae bacterium
CTTGGAAAGTTCCTGCACAATTACAATCGGCATCAAAGACATCATTGATGGTACAGGCATCATTGTCATCACAGCTTGATCCAACAGTGCAGTCGCCATCCGTATCATCCTCTGCATCGCAAATGCCATCGTTATCACTATCTTGGAAAGTTCCTGCACAATTACAATCGGCATCAAAGACATCATTGATGGTACAATCATCATTGTCATCACAGCTTTCGCCTATTGTACAGTTGCCATCTGTATCATCCTCTGCATCGCAAATACCATCGTTATCACTATCTTGGAAAGTTCCTGCACAATTACAATCGGCATCAAAGACATCATTGATGGTACAGGCATCATTGTCATCACAAGCTTCTCCGGTTTGTGTACAGCCTTCATTTTCGGTAATCGTAATCGTGTAATCTTCTACCTCTCCGTAGCTGAATGTTTCACAGGGTTCGGGCACATCATTCCATTTCATGCTTACCCGCATACGCGTAGTACCCAACAATACATCGGCAGGAATAGAAATCGTGCCAGATACGGGAACGGTGCCACTATCGGCAAAGACTTCTTCGCCTGCATCGGTAAAGTCGTCGTCTTGGTTGAAGTCGATCCAGATGCGCCAGAATTCATTGTAAACTGTACTCGGGAACTCTGGAGTTAGGCTTACTTCAAGTGTGCTACCAGCAGCAACGGATATTTCTAAATTGGTGTAATCGCCATAGCCATCATCATTGCCAGATGTATTGAGCAAGTCACCTATTTCCACTTGTTGGATATACTCGAAGTTAGAATTATTTCCGGCAGAAGCACAGTAATCTCCCGGAGCTGGATCATTGCAAGTGTTGGTCGGATCATTTGGGCAGCTGTCTTCCGCATCGCAAACGCCGTCATCGTCGCTATCTTGGAAAGTCCCTTCGCAATTACAGTTGGCATCAAAGACATCGTTGGTGGTGCAAGGATCATTGTCATTACAGCTTCCGCCTAAAGTACAGTCACCATCTGTGTCATCTTCTGCATCACAAACGCCATCGTTGTCACTATCTTGGAAAGTACCGACGCAATTACAATTATCATCAAAAGTATCGTTTGTCGTGCATGGGTTGTTGTCATTGCAAGCTGATCCTACGGTGCAATCACCATTCGTATCATCTTCTGCATCACAAATGCCGTCATTATCGCTATCTTGGAAAGTCCCTTCGCAGTTACAGTTGGCATCAAAGACATCATTGACGGTACAAGGATCATTATCGTTACAGTTTCCGCCTAAAGTGCAGTCGCCGTTCGTATTATCGTTAGCATCACAAATGCCATCATTGTCGCTATCTTGGAAAGTACCCGCACAGTTACAATTCGCATCAAAAATATCGTTTGTCGTGCATGGATTGTTGTCATTGCAGGCTGATCCTACGGTGCAATCACCATTGGAATCATCTTCTGCATCACAAATGCCGTCATTATCGCTATCTTGGAAAGTCCCTTCGCAGTTACAGTTGGCATCAAAGACATCATTGACGGTACAAGGATCATTATCGTTACAGTTTCCGCCTAAAGTGCAGTCGCCGTTCGTATTATCGTTAGCATCACAAATGCCATCATTGTCGCTATCTTGGAAAGTACCCGCACAGTTGCAATTCGCATCAAAAATATCGTTTGTCGTGCATGGATTGTTGTCGTTGCAGGTTCCACCCAAGGTACAATCACCATTGGTATTATCATTATTATCACAAATACCATCGTTATCGCTATCTTGGAAAGTACCTACACAATTACAGTTGGCATCGAAAACGTCATTTGTTGTGCAGGAGTCATTGTCATTACAAGCTGCACCCACCGTACAGTCATCCGAGGCTTCAACAATGGTGAGGAACTGATCCGCAGCCGGATTTAAAATCTCCTGCTCGATGCCAGAAGGCCATTTTACGACAACCCTTGAAATCTGAGTATTGTTGCCAATCCCGAAATGTTGCGTAAAGGAATTCATGATACCGTAACCTTCGCCAGAACGCACTTCCCTAATCTGTCTGCCCCAAGCACCGTAGAGTTCTACTCTTGCCCCGATGCCGTTGATGTTACTGACAGTACCTTCCAATTGAATGGCTATAAAATGATTGCCGTTTCTATCGTTCATAAATAACCTGTCCTGTGTATTGGTCGGACTATTGAATAAATTGGCATAACCCGCATAAACATCTATGAAGCCATCATGGTTAAGATCACCCAATGCGATAGATTCTATTTGATTATTGGTGAAAGGATTATCGGCTTGTGTAAAGGTGCCATCACCATCATTGTAAAACATATAATGCGCTTGACCGGATACTAGTAAATCCACAAAACCATCGTTGTCAAAATCCCGGAATAATCCTTGTATACCCAAGTCATCACCATTCAATGCGGGTAACAAACCACTGCCAACGGTAATATCTGTAAAGGTACCATTACCGTTGTTTCGCATCAAGTTGGAATTTTCATAATGATTAATCACGATGCAATCTAGGTCGCCATCATTGTCGATGTCGGCAAAATCTGTCAGCCAAGTTTGTGCCCCGATTTTGAGATTGGCAATATCAGCCACTTCCGTGTAATTGTTGTTGCCATCATTCTGGAAAAGCATGTTGATCCTACGCGGATCTGTCGGGCTATTGGCACCACCACGACATTTGGAAATGTATAAATCCAAATCACCATCATTGTCGTAGTCTGTCCAGATACTGGCATAGTTTCCGGAGTTGTCACTATTTGGTGTTGTGGTTGTATTTATCGTGTTAGGAGAATAAGTAAATGTTCCGTCTCCGTCATTTAAATATTCTCGACTATCGGCATCATCATGGCAAGCGAAGATGTCTACCCACCCATCGTTATCTATATCGGCAAAGTTGCTACCTTGTAGGAAGATACTGGAGTTGCCCAACACTGAAGACGTATAAGATTGCCCATTGTTATTGTAAATGATTTTGATATTGTCATAAACCCCTCCGGTAAGAATATCATTGAACCCATTTTTGTCCACGTCCGCAATGGTATTTCCCCATTGATTGCTGCTACTAACAGGGCCAAAATTCGTAGAAGAAAAAGCTTGGTTAGGCCCTTCTTGGTAATGGATATTCAGGTTTCTCGCATTGTTGTATCTAACAATATCATCACGGCCATCACCATTCATGTCCACTACAGACATGGATACGCCGCTGAAGTTTGATCCAGAAAGTAAGTTGGTTCGATCAGAGAAAGTAATCACATTATTGTTACCATTAACCGTAATGGTAATAATCATCTCATCCGTATTTTGCCCATCGCTAACCGTGAGCGTTGCGGCATAAGAACCAGGCGTGGTATAAATATGATTAGGGGAAACACCAATAGCGGTGTTGCCATCTCCAAAATTCCAGGAGTAATTCAAATCGTTTCCACCACTGGTAGAAGAACCCGAAGCATCGAAGCTAACATTCAGCGGCGCACTCCCGACAATCGGAGATGCCGAAAAAGAGGCGACTATATCTTCATCCGGTGTAAGTGGCAAGCTGTTGATCCAATCTTCAATCAATTGAACGCCCTCTTCGTCAATAACATTTTTAGCCAATGGAGGCATCGCCGTTCCCGGTTGCAAAGAATTCATCCGAAAATGGAGCATAGATTCCCCAAGATCTTGTGGTGTGATCACCCTTGGATTATCCAATCCTAAGTCTACTTCTATAGGGCCATTGATGAGATTCTGTTGTGCAAGTGGCGTAGTAATTCTGGCGTCAAATTCTCCTCTGTTTTCCGTTGCCGGTTGGTGGCAGTAAGAACAGTTGACATCTATGTACGACCTTGCCCTGTATTCTAGTGAGAAGTCAGTATCATCATGGGCGGCTATGGCCGTGAAATTGCCCACATTGGCGTTGGTTATATTTTCATTAAGAATACCGATAGCACTCAGGGTAACCAATTGGTTCGCCGTAATGCCAGTGGTAGGGTAGGTAATGTCTTTGTTCAAATATCTCGTTTTTGGTCCAAGTACATTTTCTACTTCGGGACTGTGGCAATCCAAACATTCCGTCGGACTAGGATAATGCCATACCTGTACCTGACCATTAACGACTACGGTTTCATCTAGGCCTGTTGTTAACAACTCGGCATCCGTTCCGTTACTGTTCCACTTGTAGGTGAGGTAATAATAATCCCCATTGGAAGCCCTAACCTCGAAGCGGGTTTCCAGACGTTGGCCACCCAGTTCAAAATGTTTGATGAGCACGGCTCCTCTAGGAAAGACCCAGTTGCCATCAGCAGAAAACTGTTTCTGAAGGACTATTATGGCTTCCATTGTTTGGAATAGCCATCCAACGAGATTTGGAAGCCCCATCCGACCAGAAAGGTTCGATCATGTCGTACGGAATTACACCCGGGCTAGGTGTTAAGTTGGTGAGATTTGAAAAGGCACCTGTTTGGGATAGGAGCTGTGGTGGTGTTTCGGTACTTGTAGAGGGTAAGTTCCCATCTAAGTATGCACCTATAGCCACTGCATTATTGAGGCCTTGGGCAATGAGTGTTGTGGTATAGCCACAGGAAAAAAAGACGGCAGCTAAAATTAGAAAAATAGCCTTTGCTTTTTTCCAATTGGAAAAGAGATAATGTTTAATCATGTCCTTAGTTTTGTCCAGTTAAGGAATTACTTG
>JAHDGC010000222.1 GCA_020627865.1 Saprospiraceae bacterium
GTTCATCAAAAATGATATTGCTCCAGTCTACATATTGATCTATTACACGATACATTTGACCTTCCGCAGCATTAACCGAGAAGCATGTGCCTGGCTGAATAGTTGTCAGGTAAATATCCCCTGTAGGAATCCAATAATATAGGTCGGTTGGGCAATTTCCATCATTGCAAACTTCAAGTGTCGGTGTGCAACAAGGGCAGTCTATTTCCACCACGCACCATGCATGATGATTTGCATTGTGGTCATTCCATTTTCCATTGCTTAGAAATTCTGTGAAGTCTTCTCCGCTGCCATAGTCGTTAGGCTCGTATGCATTCCAGTTGGTATAACTAACAGGCTCTCCATTATTCCACTCAAAATTGCCTTCGCTGCGGCGGTCTGTAAGGCCGAGCCATATTCTACCGTCGGTAACATTTTTTAAGAAGTTGTTTTCGTGCTCGCTGCCGATGGTGACAAGGTGTCCACCCATGGATTCCGTTAAATTCTCCAAGATAATCTGTTCCAGCGAAGTTACCAACAGGGCACTCTGTTACTGGGCAAGAGTCATCCGGCTGGCATGGATTAACATTCCAAGTTTGATCTTCGCATCCAGAAACGGTGTACTGTTCGTCTATGGTTAAACTATGCCAATCGTTGTTGGTGTCTACAATACGATACATTTCGTGATCGCCGGAAGCCACCTCAAAGCACTGTCCAGGTTCTAGTGTGGTCAATAAAATATCGCCTGTAGGAACCCAGTGGTATAGATTTACGGCACAATTTCCGTTGTTGCAAACCTCTAAAGTTGGTGTACAGCAGTCACAAGGCATTTCTACCACACACCATGAATAGGCATTTTCGTGAATATCGTTCCATAGACCATTGCTGTAAAATTGGGTATAGTCTTCTCCATAATGCCCCCAATCATTTGGTTCGCCCGTATTCCAGTTGGTATAAGTAACCGATTCTCCAGTGTTCCAAGAGAAGTTTCCTTCGCTGTTGGCATCCGTTAACCCAAGCCAAACACTACCACTCGTAACATTTTTAAGGAAGTTGTTTTCTTCTGCACTATTGATGGTAACCAGATGGCCACCGATAGATTGTGCAAAGTTGTAGGCATCTTGGTATTGGACATCGCCTCCGGTTTTCTTGTAGTATCTGCTTCCGTTTAGGGTGCCGAGGTAACTTGCTCCATTAAAGTTGCCGATAGGGCATTGTGCTTCTGGACAAGAATCATCTGATAGGCATGGATTAACATTCCATGTTTGGTTATCGCATCCGGAAACGGAGTAGTGTTCATCTATGGTTAAGCTACCCCAAACGTTATCTGTATCCACGATGCGGAACATATGCCCGTCTTCGGTAGTGACCTGATGGCATTGTCCCGGATTAAGTGTCCTAAGGAAAATATCTCCTGTGGAAACCCAGTCGTAAAGGTTTACGGCACAGTTTCCATTATTGCAAATGTTTAATACCGGAGCACAATTAGGAATTTCCATAACCACTTCATAGGCATTCCCATGATAGCGGTCTTTCCAGTGCCCGTAGTTTTTAATGATAACCGCACCGTAGCCAGAACCGTTAGGCTCGCCATAGGCCCAGTTGTTGATGTTGCTGGATTGGCCACTCATCCAGTTCCAGTTATTGCTGTTATGGTTAGAGTATCCTAGCCAAGCAGCGTTAGCCATGATCCTGGAGCTAACATATGAGTTTTCTTCCCAGCTATTGATGGTAAGCATATGACCACCATGTTGTGCAACAAGATCTTGGGCTTGATTCCAATTATAACTATAATAGGAGCAGTAATATGAAGTGCCCTGAAATTCTCCCATGTAAATGAATCCGGGAATTTCCTGCGCGTTGGCCGTATTTTGAAAAGTAAATAAGCATACAATGAGTAGGCTCATTAGTTTTAATACATTCCGGATAGGAGACAACAGCATTTGCATGAAAGGGTGATGCTGTTTTGTAGTGAATACATTTGAAAGGGTTGGATTTAAAAGTAGACGTTTAAGCATAATTATCTTTTAGATGAAAAATTAGATGTTATAATAAAAGATAGGGGTTGCCTTGTTTAGCAGTTAAAAATTAATAAGGGTAGGATAGAGTGAGATTGGTGAAATGTAATGTTGATGTGAATTGTTAATTCAATATTAGGTGATTTCAAGTATGGTTGCAAGATGTTTTAAATATATGTTTATTTTTAATGTTTTTTATTTTTAATTTATTCTTGTGAATTGTTGTTTTATAGTGTTTTATGTGTTAGTGTAAAGTTTGCATTGTGCTAATAAATATGTGAAAATATAAATTCGAATATTGCTTTTTGTAATGTTGTTTTTACTTGTTTTTCTACCTGTAAAATCAAATTTATCATTGCATTTTTTGTGACATGGTTGTTGTGTTTTTTTTGATGTTCTTCTATCTGTAATGCTTTGTTTTTTGTATTTAATCATGACTAAAATACTTGCTGTTGGATATAAATTGAGGGATACTGTTTTATCATTCGGAAAAATTTTATCCTTGTAATGAATCGACTATGGGCAGTATATCGCATGATAATTACTACTTAGTACTGCCTGATTACTGCTATCCACTTAGCTGTGACATTCTGATTTAATGGATTAGTAAATTTATTGGGAATGAGCGGCATTATGCAACAAAAAGCGGTTCCCCCGAGTTCTCTGGAAAACCGCTTTGGTCATGTCATTTTGAATAAAAAAGGTAGCGTCACAATGCATCGCGACGCTACCTTTTTTATATTTTTAATAATCTATTTTAATTACTTTAAACGTAATATCCTTTTCCTTTTCATAAATGAGATGGACATGATAGATTCCCGGAGCATAGTTGCTCAGGTCGATACTTTCCGTGTGCTTACCAGAAGGAATTGAGTATTCTAGTAATTGCATCCCTTGGTGATTTAATACCTTCACGATAACCGTCTGTTTGAATGCATCGGCAGACCGGATAGTGAGCACATCAGGAGTTGGATTCGGGTATACAAATACCTCTTTTTGTGAATCACCCTTTATTACAGCGGACTTTATTGCTGTGTATTCGAAGTATCCGTTAAAATATACTTTCTTTATTCTGTAATAATTTCTACCCAAAGACGGCCTTTGGTCTATGTGCCCGTAAGGTGTTACATTGGATATATCTCCTTTCCCATCTATAGTACTTATGGCGTGGAAGTCCGTACCGTTTAAAGATCGCTCCAGCACAAATTTTTGGTTTTCATGTTCGTTTAAGGTAGCCCAGTCGATTTGAATCTGGTTATCGTCAATTGCTCTGACCGCAAAATCCAGTAATTCAATAGGTGTAACAAGGAGTTCTTGTGTATTAATGCTACTAGACACAATATTTCTACTGCCATCTCCATCTGTGATGTCTCCGATAATCGCTGGGTCTTCAAGCGTAATTTCGGCCATGCAAGCAGCTCCAGATGCATCTCCGATTCTAACTAAATACGTTCCTGCCCCAAGACCTTCCAATACTTGCGTGGTATCCCCTGTACTCCAGATATATTTAAATGGAGGAATGCCGCCATCTGCTTCTATAATAATGCTACCATCTGTGCCACCTGGTAAAGATATTTCAGAGAGTATTTCTGCAAAACAGAAAAGCGGGAGTGGGCATGTTGGTTGTGCACCCCAAATTTGATCTTCGCAACCATTAACGGTGTAGCTGTCGTATTGTTCTATTATGCCTGGAGGGCCTCCTTGTTGGGGCATAACATAATAGGTACTTCCTTCTTCGGATATAACCTCGAAGCATCCTCCAGGAGGGAGATCGGTAATGAAAATGTCTCCTGTCGATTGCTGCTGATAGAGGCCAGCGTTGCATATGCCTGCATTACAAATCGTTAGGGTAGGGGTGCAGCAATCGCAAGGTATTTCAACGACACAGATTAACTGTGCATTTTCGTCGATGTCATTCCATTTTCCATTATCATAAAATTGGGTGTAATCTTCCCCGTTGCCCCAATCATTAGGTTCCCCGTTATTCCAATTGGTATACTCAAGCGGTTCTCCTGTAGTCCACTCGAAGCTCCCTTCACTACGAGCGTCTGATAGCCCTAGCCAAACACTACCTCCGGTGACATTTTTCAAAAATTCATTCTCCGCTGCATCATTAATGGTAATGAGGTGGCCACCGAGCGATTCGGCAAAAATAACAGCATCCTGATAATTCACATTGCCTCCAGATTTTATGTAATATCTGCTCCCGTTTAAAGTGCCGATGTAGTCGGCGTCGGTAAAGTTGCCAATGGGGCATTCTTCTGGGCAGGAATCATCTGACGGACATATGGGTTGAGTTCCCCAAACCTGGTCTTCGCAACTATTAACGGTGTAGCTGTTATATTCATCAAGGATGGGAGCTGGTTCTTCTGTTTGTGATGTATTAGAAGCACCACAGCAACCGAGAATGGTAATATCATCAAGTTCCCAAGCAGCTACTGGAGAGCCATTGCCAACAAGATCGTAGGGGAAAAGTTCAAATGTGAACGTTGTAATGCTTGTAACTTGAAAAGCTGGATTATTTGAAAAATCGAAAGTTTGGAGTGTCCAGTTGCGGCTCGTTTGATTATTTTCAGAACGGAAAATTTCAATCCCGTTTTTCAACACCCTGATTCCGTATTTTGTCGGGTAGTTGTTGGTGCCACTGGCTCCATCAATCCAGCTATATTGTTGTGGTCCGGTTTCCCAGAATTGGAAGGTGGCAATGCTTCCGATTTCGTCTGGGTTTATGGTAACATCAAAATTAACAGCAAGTGGATCATTTGTCTGGTATTGGGAGCTAGAAGAAGAAGCCACGCAAATAGCTTCACCGCCTTGCCCTGCGCGAGGATAAGCACAAGAATGCATTGCGCCGTTTCCTCTATAAAGGTTAGAAGCGGTAACACCACTAGTGGCAAGACATCCGCCATCAGAAGGGTATGAAGGGGTAAACTCGCTATAATCCATATTCGTACCATCATTAGAATAAGCGGTACAAGCGTCTAAATCCCAGTGGACAATAGGGCTTGTCGTACAGGAAAACTCCTCCTCGGCTGTATTAGTTTCCACTTGTTGATTTGAAACGTAATAAGTATCTCCTTCTTGGGAAGGAATTTCGATACATTCATCAGATGTAAGTTCGGTGATGAAAATATCTCCTGTCGATTGTTGCTGATAAACACCAGCAGGGCATGTGCCTTCATTGCAGATTGTTACGGTAGGGGTACGACAATCACAAGGTACTTCCACAATACTCCAAGCATGGTAATATGGATCAATGTCATACCATTGATCATTGTAGATTACGGTATAATCCTGATTGTTATAGTAATCGTTGGGTTGTCCAGGCTTCCAGTTGGTATAAGTAAGGGGTTCTCCGGTGTTCCACATAAAGTTACCTTCACTATCGGTATCCGTGAGTCCAATCCATATTGGGCCTTCGGTGACACTAGCGATAAAGTCGTCTTCAGCTTCACTCGTAATGGTAAGCATGTGGCCACCGACAGATTGTGCATAATTATACGCTTGCCAGTAATTGATACAGTCGTTGCCCCTTCTGTAGTATCTATTGCCGTTGAAGGTGCCGAGATAATCAGCCCCGTTGAGGTTTGGAATGTCGCAATCTGCTGGGCAAGAGCCATCTGATGGGCAAGGGTTTACCACCCAAGTTTGGTCTTCACATCCCTCAACCGTATAATGCTCGTCAATAATTAAGTTATTCCAATCATTATTGGTGTCTACAATACGATACATTGCCCTAGGGCTAGACTCGACCTCGTAACACTGCCCAGGGTCGAGTGTGGTGAGGAAAACATCACCCGTCGCAACCCAATGGTAGAGGTTTACAGGGCAACCTCCGTCATTGCAAATATCAAGTGTTGCGGTACAGCAGTCACAAGGTATTTCCACGATACTCCAAGCGTGATAATATTCGTCAATGTCATACCATTGGCCATTATAGATGACGGTATAATCCTGATTGTTATAGTAATCGTTGGGTTGCCCAGATTTCCAGTTGGTGTAAGTAAGGGGTTCTCCGGTGTTCCAAACAAAGTTACCTTCACTGTCGGCATCCGTGAGCCCGATCCATAATGGCCCTTCAGTAACGCTAGCGATAAAGTTGTCTTCTGCTTCACTATTGATGGTCAACAAATGTCCGCCAACAGATTGGGCATAATCGTAGGCTTGCCAATAGGTGATGCAGTCATTGGCTCTTCTGTAGTATCTACTGCCGTTAAAGGTACCGAGATAATCTGCGTCGCTAAGGTTGGGGACAGGACAATCTGCTGGACAAGAATCATCTGATGGACAAGGACTTACAGTCCAAGTTTGGTCTTCACATTCAGCAACGGTATAATGCTCATCAATTATTAAGTTATTCCAATTGTTATTTGTATCCACAATACGATACATTTCACCCGATGTGGATTCGGTCTCGTGGCATTGCCCTGGCTCTAGTGTAGTCAGGAAGATATCGCCAGAAGGAACCCAATGATATAGATTTACAGGGCAATCTCCATCATTGCAAATATCCAATGTGGAGGTACAATTAGGGATTTCCATGACTACCTCATATTTATTTCCATGGTAGCGATCTTTCCAAACGCCAGAATGCCTTTTGATAACAGCCCCGTGACCAGAGCCGTTAGGTTCGCCCCAAGACCAATTGCTGACATCGCTGTCTTGGCCGTTTATCCATTGCCAATTGTTGCTATTATAGTTAGAATATCCTAGCCAAGCTACATTGCCCATGATTCTGGCACTAACATAGGCATTCTCCTCCCAACTGTTAATGGTAAGCATGTGACCACCGTGTTGTGCGACGAGGGCTTGGGCTTGATTCCAATTGTAATTATAGTAAGAACAATAGTAAGAACTTCCTTCAAATTCTCCCATATAAATAAATCCGGAGATTGAATTGTTTTGGGCACTAGCGGTGTTCAAGGTGGCAAATAAACATATGATGAGTATACTTGCTCGTTTTAATGCGTTTTGGATGGGGTGCGGAAGCATATTGTTTGAAGATTGTTTTTGTTTTGTCGTAAATGCATTTGAGGCATTTGTATGTAAGCGTAAATTTTTAAACATAACTATTTTTTAGATAAAAAATTGGATGTGGTATATAAAAGGCAGGGGTTACTTTTATAGTAGTGAAAAATTACTAAGGGTAGGATAAAGTGAGATTGGTAAATATAGGTTGGTGTTGAAATACGGATTCAATATTAGAGGATTTTAAGGTGTAGTTTCAATATGGTTGCTGCATTTTTGTGACATGGGGTGAAAGTACTTTTGCTTTTTTTTACATGAATAGGTTTCTTCTGTTTGCTGAATGTAATTGAATTGATTTCATAAATAAAAAACGGCTTCCCTCTATTCAGGAAAACCGTTTTAGAAACTTAGTTTGAAGACTAAAAGCTGTGAATATATAGATATAGTATGAAAAATTTTTAGTAATCGACTTTAAATATCTTGAACATACTATTCGTTTCATCTTTATAAATGATATGAACATAGTAAGCTCCGGGAGGATATAAGGAAAGATCAATTTGTCCGAGGTTTTCACCTGCTGCCATTGGGAGAGATAGTAATTCTACTCCTCGGTCATTTATGAGTTTAACTGTGACATCTTTACTGAGTGGATTTGCAGATTGAACTGAAATAATATCAGGGGTTGGGTTCGGATAAATTAGGACATCTTTTTTTGCATTTGCCTTTATGGTAGCAGATTTTATTTCGGAGTAAATAAAGTCTCCGTCAAAATCAACCTGTTTGAGTCTATAGTAATTTTGTCCAAAAAATGGGGTTTTGTCAATGTAGCTATAAGAAACATTTTCATTAGAATTCCCTTTTCCTTCTTTGATCGCTAGTGCACGAAAATCAATGCCGTCAGTGGATCTTTCAATAACGAATTTTTGATTTTGCTCCTCATTGGCAGTCAACCAATCTAACTGTACCTCATTATTTCGGGTGATTTTTGCTGTAAAACTTACTAACTCTACGGGAACCAATGTCCCCGGAACAAGGCCAGCATCAAATGTAAGATTATCCGCCTGTCCGCGTTCTATAATGAAAGGATCTGTCTTTCCATTCGTATTAACATCACTATCTAGCCCATCTATGAATCCATCTTTTTGGGTGAAAGTATAGTTTTGCGGAAGGTTCGAGTAACGCAAATAGTAAGAGCCGGGTGGGGTATTCCTGATCCTATAAAATCCACTGGCGTTGGTCGTTGCAGATGCTACGATTTCATTCTTATTGGAATCCATAAGGTCTATCACGACACCTGAAACACCTTCGGGGCCATCATCCTGAATGCCATTTTCGTTGAGGTCAAACCAGACAAATTCGCCAATATCGGGATTTAATGTTCTGAAGCCTGCTTCAAAGGAATAATTAACTTCATCTTCACCTATATAAACGGGTACAGTGAGTGTAGGGTTATTGTTGTCGGTTGGCATGTCACTCGATTGTGTTGAGGGGACAAAATCTGTCGGGGGGGTGAATTTCATAAAGTATTCTTTATTGGTTTCCAGATGTTCAAACCTGTAATGCCCATCTTGATTCGATATGGTTTCTTGAATAACATTTTCCAAATCAGCAGCAAAGTATAAGGAAACTGCTACATCTGGCAATGGCTCATCGTCACCATTATATATACCATCTTCATTGACATCAAAGAAGGTGTAATCACTGATAACAGCATACGAAATTGGTATGTCTCGCATAGCAGCATTGTTGTTTATAGAATTACTCTTGGGGGCAAGTTGAATATTAGTAATCGGAGGAGAGTTCAGTATCGACTCAGGATCAAAGAATTCAAGATTGTAACTATCTCTTGGATCAAGCTCTGCAAAAATGAATGCCCCATCTGCTTGGGTTTCCAAATCTTTTATGAGCACACTGCCGGATGGTTTATTTTGGTACAGTAAAACCTTTATCCCGCTAGCAGGTAGGTCTTCGCCGTCAGTAGTATATTGATTATCGTTATTGACATCATGATAAGTTGTTCCTGCAATTAAGGAAAGCGGAATAAGACCTGCATATATATTAATATCATTATTTTCTTCGGTCAAAAGAATGGGGGCGGTTTGGGCATCAGCCTCCCTGATCGAGCTCATGTTGTTTGAACCGGCATTGGATTCTGCCGTTTTTGTGGTCACTATATAATTTTGAGGAACTACAAATTCGACGATGTAACGATATGCCTGATCCAAATCTTGGAAAGTATAGAGTCCGTCATTGTCGGTTTGTGCTTGGGCAATGAGATTGGCAGTATTTTCTGCATAAAGATTTACAGTAACATTTTCCATTTTGCCGTCGCCAGAATCAAAAACCCCATTGGCATTATTATCACTAAAAACAAAATTAGTGATGTTCGCGCTGTCATCAGAGAACCCCGCATCAATATGATCAATATGGAATCCTGAACCGACAGTTACCAGTGGAGAACCTCCGGTTTCTGGGTTGATGTCAGAATCGAGTTGATGATTGGAGCCGTGTGATGCCGGAGAAATTTCCATCCCTTGAGGTTTAGAAAAATGAAGGGTGTATTTTCCCGGTCGTAATCCTTGAAAAGCATAATGACCATCTGCGTTGGAGAATGTAGATTGCTGAAATTCTTGTCCGCCACCATCTGTTCCCGATAT
>JAHDGC010000223.1 GCA_020627865.1 Saprospiraceae bacterium
GAGTTTATGAACCCCAACAATTGAAATGTGAAGTTGCTGGCACTTCAAAAACTTTTTCTTTTACAAAAAGTGCCAAAGTTGGAGACTTAATGATTTCTAATATGGATGTTGCTCATTTTGGAACACTTTTCCTTCCATGGCACAGGGCATTTGTTCGCTTATTTGAGCTTGATCTCCAAATTGCAGACGAACAAAGGCTACTTGATGATTTAGGGGATGCAACCAAGAAGGATGACTATATAAAAAAACACGGTAAAATAGCCTTACCTTACTGGGATTGGGCTGTAGATAACTCTAAAGACCCCAAAAGTCCCAAGGGATACTTATGGAATGATACCTTATTTGGTGGAGATGGAAAAAGCACGAATCCACCAGCTACTCGGGATAGATTAGAAACCGGACCATTTAAATTCAGTGATTGGAAAGTTTTTGGATCATCCCCCAATTATCTCATAAGAAAAATTAGTCGAGACGGTACTAAGAAATTAGCTACAACTCAAGAAATAACTTTTCTCAACCAAAGAAAGATTTACGATGTTCATCCATTTGATTATAACTCTTCATCTAAATCCTTCCGGAATGTTTTAGAGGGTTGGTTTGATATACCAACTAATACAGAAAATGTCGAACTACACAATGGAGTACACATGTGGGTCGGGGGAACAATGGCAGCAGTGCCAACAGCTCCAAACGACCCTATTTTCTTCCTCAACCACTGTAACGTTGATCGCCTCTGGGCCATCTGGCAAAGAAACAACAAAAAGGCAGAACAGTACCCTATTTTTGGACCAATTCCCGGACGACGGAAAATGGATGAGATGTTGCCCTGGATTACAGGTTCTACCGTAGGGTCGATACGCGCTGCCGATGTACTGAGACATACGAATTTTCCGGCTGGCATTCAGCCAATTTTAGGAGAAGGGTATACCTATGCATGATACCGATACGTCAAACTTCAAATATGAAATGTAAAAGTAAATTAAAATGGCATTAAACGAGAGTACCAAGGACATTATAAAATCATTCGGTGGCATACTGGACATCATCAATTTAGTTTTAGAATCTCGATTTAAACTCAACCGGTTCCTGAATGAATTTGGATGGGCTGCTTCTATATCAGCAGCAGAACTCCAAGTCATCAACGCTGCTTTTACACTAAAATCAACATTAGATCAATTAAGAGATCTCTTTGAAACGCTATCACAACCAACTGTAGATGAACTGGAAATCTTGGAGGATGTTGTGGGAATCATTGAAACGCTTCACGATGGTATTAAAACCCTAAGTGCTACGCAGTTGACAGGTGGCATGCCCTACCCTTTCGATCAAAATGAATTCTGGGAACAGTTGGAGAATGAACTTCCGGAATACATCATCCATCGATTTATCGAAGAAGAAAATAAAACCCTGTTCAGTATCCTTCATCTACTCGGAATTTTAGATGAAGAACAAATGTTACCGGCAGGATTAGACCCCGCATTACAGGGCACTGATTTCTCTGGACACAACAGAGTCAATTACTCAAAAAGAAGGGTTCGGTTTGATCGTATTCCAACTATAGTTTCAGACCCCAAAGGATTATTCGAAGACGTTTATAACTGGGGAGCAGGGCAAGCATTCCGGTATAATCGTTTTTTAGGAAGTATCAAAAATTTGCTAGATTTTGCGGGTTTTGCTGCCGAATATAGAAAACCCGAAATTTCTTTGTTAGAAACATACTACGACCCAGGCAGTCCGCACATTAGCCATATCCACGCCTTGGAATTACCGATCATATTTCAACCATCAGAATTCTGGGATTCCGTAGCCCAAGTTGGAGTCATGCTGATGCCCATTCCCGCCCAAGGAAACAAAGGGGGAATGCCAGAGGGTTTCATGATTACCCCATTAGTAGAAGGCAGTATTTCAACAACCGTAGGAGATCCTACAGATGGGATTGGTGTTACCTTTTCTGGTGGTTTTGAGGCAGACGGATTTTTTAGATTTAATATAAGACCAACGGGGGCTGATATTGATATTGACCCTTCTCAAGTGACTTTAGCCGGAGGGCTAAGTGCAGAATCAACCCCTACTGAACCATGGAAATTGCTCGGGAATAGGAATAGTTTTTATATCCTTTTAGAAGGTCTATATACAGGAGTTTATATTAAAGGTTCCGCTACCGATCCAGAATTTATCATCGAGTTAGGGACTTCTAAAGGAGTAACTACAGGATCCCCCTCTTTAATATTTGGTTTAAATTTCGCAGAAGGGGATGGGTTTATTTCAAATATTTTTGACGGACAAGCCCAAGAAATGAAAATTGGGGGAAAGCTGTCTTGGTCTAGCAAACAAGGATTCAGGGTTGAAGGACAAGTTGGGTTTAATATTCGTATAGCGACACACCTTACCTTGGGACCAATTGAGTTTATTGATATCGCGTTAGGACTGCAAGCTTCTGGAAAAGATACTTCCTTGGTTTTTGGAACCAGTGTAAAAGTAGCGTTAGGCCCCTTTACGGGTATCGTTGAAAATGTTGGTTTAAAAAGCACTTTAAAAAATAATGAAGGAGCAGGAGGAGGTTTGTTTGGAGATATTGATGTTGATTTTGGCTTCAAACCCCCAACCGGAGTCGGCCTCGCCCTCGACGCTGGTGTTGTAAAAGGCGGCGGCTACCTCAGCTTCGACTTTGATGCCGGGCGGTACGAAGGTATCCTCCAACTATCCATTAAAGAAGTCGTCAATGTAATTGCCATCGGTCTCATTACCACCAAAGGGCCGAACGGGGAAGAAGGTCAATTCTCCTTGTTATTGGTCATTACTGCGGAGTTTACCCCCATACAATTGGGCTTTGGCTTTACCTTGAACGGCGTGGGTGGCATCATCGCCGTAAACCGGACAATGGACTTGAATGCCCTTCGAAATGGTGTGCGAACGAATACGATTGATAACATCCTGTTCCCGACAGATCCTATTGCGAATGCAACAGCCATTATACGGGACTTGGAAACGGTCTTCCCGCAGGCACAAAACCGATACGCTTTTGGTTTGATGGGCAAGCTGGGATGGGGAACCCCGACTTTGATCACGCTGGAGATTGGCTTGATGCTCGAAGTACCCAATCCCGTTAAGCTGGCGATTCTGGGGGTTATCAAAATGGCATTACCGACGGAAGAGGAAGCCATTCTCAAGCTTCAGGTCAACTTTATTGGCATCATAGATTTTGAAGCGAAATATATTTCTTTCGACGCTTCTTTATTTGACTCCAAGTTATTGACATTTGGAAGGAGACATGGCCCTGCGCATCAAATGGGGCAATGATTCTAACTTCCTGTTTACGGTTGGTGGATTCCACCCAGATTATACGCCTCCCCCACTTGATCTACCAGAACTGAGGCGCTTGTCTATTGGCTTACTGACTGGCAATCCTCGACTGACAGTCAGTACTTATTTTGCCATAACATCCAATACGGTTCAGTTCGGTGCTGCGGTAGATTTTTATTTTAAAGTCAGCAAGTTCAAGGTCATTGGTTATTTGCACTTTGATGCCCTATTCCAGTTTAACCCCTTCTACTTTAAAATTGCTTTAGCGGCAGGTCTAGGGGTTTACGTTGGCAGTAAAGAAATATTGGGCATCCATCTCAGTGGTAGCTTAGAAGGGCCGACGCCTTGGCACATCACGGGTCGGGTAAAATTCAAAATCTTATGGGTCATCAAAATCAGTGTTAGCATAGAAACCACTTGGGGACAAACCAAGGATACTTCCCTACCAGATGTTGCCGTATTGCCGAAGCTGATCGAAGCAGTCGAAAATAAAGCCAATTGGTTAACGCCACTTGAAGCTACTGGTGATAATCCCGATCATCTGGTCAGCCTCAGAACAATTGAAAATACCGATGATAATATTATAGCCCATCCGAACAGGAGTTTGTCGGTAAGTCAAAAGGTCGTACCACTTGATTTGAATATAGAAAAGTTCGGCACACAAAATCCTGCCGATGCGACCCATTTCCACCTGCGCCTTTTGGATGAAGATGGTAATGAATTGAATAAAACAAACTTGAAAGAGGAATTTGCTCCGGATAGTTTCTTCAAGCTGAAGGAGTCGGAAAGGTTAAGCCGTCCTTCTTTTGAAAAATATAATGGCGGGATAGAAGGAACCGGTTCTTCTGAATTGACTTCCGATTACTTCCGAGAAAGGGAGGTGGAATTCGAAATGATTATCCTCGACGAACTCGACCCAGAACCTCCAGAACCTGACGAACTCGATCCAGAGCCTGTATTAGTTAGTATGGCAGCTTATGAATTCAGCGCTTTTGTAAAAAATGGCTCTGCCGCTAAAAGTAGTTTGAGCTACAAAAATTCAAATACTTCCGTACTGGCTCCGAATAAAGTCGCTATCGCTGAAGAAAGTTTCGCCATCGTCGATGTTGATGACCTGTCTCTTTTTGAAAACCAACAACTTTCCAGTGAACTGGAAGCAAGGCAAGCCCTCGAACAACTGCTCGCGGAACGCCCTGAATTGGAAGGCCAGTTGGATATTGCACCATCATTTGAACTAGTTTAATTATGAGTGATATATTAGCAAGATACACTTTTTTACCTTCCTTGCGTAGGGGGCTTTCTACCAAAATTAAAGAAGTAGATAACCTCAACGACTTTTCAACAGCGCCTGCCGGTGGCTGGGTACTGGAACGTCCGGAAATGTCCGTCTCTTTAAATATTGAAGCTAAAAAAGGGGATGCTGATCTACCTATTCAGCAGGTCAATCAAAACATTGAACTGGTTGGCCCAGGAGACATCATCGGTATTGACCAAAGGATTGTCGTGAAAACAGAACCCTTAAACTGGATCACTAATTTTGAACCCAATTACTTCCCCTACATCGAATTTTATGAGGAAGATTTCCCCTGGCGGTATTCGCCCGCTGCGGCCAATAACAACAAGCTCAGACCTTGGTTAACATTAATTGCACTTAAGGAATCCGAATTCACAAGAGATGCTGCCTTGTTCGGCAATTTGCCATCAATTTTGGTAAATGCAGCGGCAACAGACCCCGCAGGGACAACCGGAGCCGCCAGCAGCATATTCCCTGACCCCGCTCAAATTTGGGCCTGGTCTCATGTACACCTCAATGGGGATGTAGACCCGAACAATACCCTCGACCCGAACAATCCTTCCGACCTGAATAATGCTCTTGATCGTTTCCGCAGCCTGCTTGCTGCCAATCCGGATCAAGCCGTATCGCGGTTACTTTGTCCCAGAAAACTGGAACCCAACACGACCTATTATTGCTTCCTTATCCCTTCTTTTGAAACTGGGCGACTAGCGGGCTTGGGAGCAGATGCAACTTTGATTGCACAGCACGAAGCACAAAAAGCTGCTTTTGGTGCAGACCATCCTAATGATGCCGATCATCAATTGTATGTTGACCATTTTCCTTTTTATTATGAATGGCAATTTATGACCGGTGATGTTGGCGATTTTGAATCACTAGTGAGAAAATTGGTTCCACGAGAAGTGGATCCAAGAGTCGGGAAACGGGCGATGGACATTCAACAACCCGGTTACGGTGTTGAACATGGGGCAGGTACGATCCACAATGATGGTGTACTCATGCTTGAAGGAGCATTGTTGCCACCAAGAACCACGCCTGAACCAGATCGGGAAGCCTACCCTTGGTCTCCCAATCCTGCGGATCTGGAATACATGGAACGATTAGCTCAATTGGTGAACTTGGGGGAAGGTTTGCGAAAGGCTACTTTTCCTCCGAACAATTTTTATGAGAATAATCCATTCGGTTATGATGATCCGGAAACACTTGAAGATGACCCCATTATCACACCAGATTTATATGGTAGGTGGCATGCTTTACGAGATACTATTGACCCCGCCCCTTTAGCTATAGCAAATGATAAGACTTGGTTGTTTGAAGCGAACCTCGACCCGAGAAGTCGGGCCGTTGCAGGCTTGGGTGTGAAACATGTAAAAAACAATCAGGAAAAATTAATGGACAAAGCTTGGGAGCAATTGGGGGAAGTTATCGAAGCCAATCGAAAATTGAGATGGGGGCAGCTTTCCAAACAAATTAGTTACGCTGGATTCAAAAAGCATATCAGCCCTCAAAAACCCGAGCAGATGAATGCCATAACCAGCAAGGTTTTCAAACGGGTAAAGCTCGGCAGTACAACGGCTTACAAACAGATCAAAGACAGCGCTATTTCAAATGCAACCCAAAGTGCTGCCTACAGGAAAATTGAACGCCCACAAAGTCCGTTGATGAAAAGGCTCGACCCGAACAGCTCTATATTTACACAAAACGCATTAAGGGTTTCTTTAGGGAACGGGAATTTGCAGGCCGTGGACGAAAAAACCTTCTCAACTGTTGGCCAAGCAACCATCCCCATAAACGATGTAAACCACAATGTGAACACTATTGCCAATTATAATATTTCGGTTCCTATATATGCTTCAATGGAGCCAGGAGACACCAATTTCATGCCCGATGTTGCATCTGAACTACGCCTTCAATCTGCCGTTCAAAACTATCAAAATTACTTTGAGCAAGTCAATTGGCAAGGCACAATTCCTGCAAACACTATTAATCTACCAGACATCACCAACAATGTATTGACAAAAATTGATCCGCGATTTATCATTCCTAAAAGTATTTATAACAAGCTCAAATTACCCGGCTATGTTACCCCTCCTGCGGATAAGATCGTCCCCGTTATGGCTTACCCGAAATTTCAGGAACCGATGTACATAGCCGCCCGCGATTTAGGCGTGGATTACTTGATCCCCAACTTAGACCTTATCCCTAACAATAGTGTAACGCTTCTGGAGTCTAACCAAAAATTTATTGAAGCCTTCATGCTTGGGGTAAATCATGAAATGGGCAGGGAGTTGCTTTGGAGAGAATTTCCGACGGATCAACGGGGAAGTTATTTCCGGCAATTTTGGGATTCCGCAGATGCCGTAAATACCAACAATTTAACCGCATTAAACTTGGCCTTGGACAATCTGGACATTGACGAAATTCATACTTGGCCAACCAACACAGAACTCGGCACACACAGTCCTCGTCCGGGTACTGATTCTGGCCTATTGGTCATGGTGATTCGGGGGGATTTGTTGAAGAAATATCCTGAAACGATTATCTACGCGCAACAAGCAAAATTTAAAGCAGGGAGCGATCATTCAAGTGATCCAAGGGAACTGGATACAGAGAAAAGATACCCTGTTTTTTCGGCTCAAATAAAACCGGACATCCATTTCTTCGGCTTTACCTTGAATGCAATAGAAGCCAGAGGAAATAGAGACACCAGTGATCCAGGATGGTTTTTCATCATTCAGGAACGCCCCGGGGAAATCCGATTTGGTATGGATACGGCAGGTGCAGCAAGTAGCCCTGCCTCCTGGAATGACCTCAATCAAAATAATGCGGTTTTCAATGGTGAACATTTGGATGCCAGTGATAACGCCGTTGAACCCCTCAGTGATAATAGTATAAGTGGCAGATCTGTTGAGTGGGGATTCAACGCAACCAATATGGCACAAATTCTTTATCAAAACCCTGTGCTACTTGCCGTTCATGGAGATGAAATGATCCTTTAACCAAAGAAAATTAAAAACAAATGAGTATCAGCAAATCAAAGTTTATATCCCTCCAGAAAAAGACAAGGAAACATAGGACAAAAATGCGGAGGGAACAGGAAAAGCTAAAAAAGAACTTGGCTAAAATAGCCGCTTTGGAGCAAGGCTTAAAGACAGAACAGGCCAAGGGGGATAAGGCAAATACCAGACGTATCAATTCCCTTTTGACAAATGTTGAAAAATTAAAAAATGCATCCAATACCCTCAGAGATGCTATTGCAGGTATTGAGCAAGATGTTTCTGCGGTTATTGATGGCATCATATTCTCTGCTGACCCGAGGGATCAAGTAGCCATGTTGGATGATAACTATCCGGTTTTTCTAACCCCTGTTAGGGTAGAAACCAGATTCGTTACCGTAAAACATATCGCAAGGATTGAGCGGGATAATATTCCGACAGATATTTCTCCGGATTTTACCGTTATCAATGGAATGCCGGTCGCACAACCCCTCACTTTCCCTGTAAATAACATTATAAACGGGGTGGATGAATTGCCAGTTATCAATGACGCACGAGAACTCTGGATTCGAATTTTTCCAGATGATATAGCTGTCCATACCCATGAAAATGAACTGACGGAACTAGAAATCAAGGTAGCCCAAACATTCTGGAGACATATCTGGCATGCGGGCAATAATGAAGCCTTGGAAATAGGAGCATGGCGAGGAATCGTAAGTGGCCGAGGACCAGAACGGGCTGCTTGGATCGCCAAACAGATGGAGCCAACAAACCCCACGGACAAACCAACCAATGAAGTTCCCCCAGACGATGCACTGCCCGTCGAGCCTGTCTTTCCCACTGTCGCAACCAGAGCCTCCACTTGGACACAAGCACCCCATAGCCGGATTATGCCGGATCGTTTCGTGGCCCGTTTATATAGAGGCAGTTCTTATCGAGAAGTCATCGGAGAAAACATCCCTGACCCACTCCAATTGGGTGTTGATCCCAACGCTGTTGAAGATGAAATTGAAAACGAGGATGGTCATCTAGTGCTAAAAGATAAAATCAAATGGCTACAGGATTTTGATGAAGCAGAAAAAGTTGGTATGGCCATTCGGGTTCCCCTTTTTCCACTTGAGGGCATTTCAGGGTTTGACAAAATATTGATACTTGGTGTTAAAACTTCAGCAAACGAAGAAGAAGGAAAAAAATTGTTAGAAGAACTTTTGAACAATCATCATTACACCTATGGTGGGCTATCCATAGTCCCGCAAGGAACACCAACGAATAATACGGAAGGATCAGAAAGTGGCTATACGGCATACAATAATAATGAAGAAGACCTTTTCAAGATTGAGTTAGGAGCGGCACTTTTCAACCCAACCTCCACCGATAAAAATAAAACAGATGGGCAATTTTTAGCCGATGCTTTGGGCATTTCTTACGAGACGGTTCAGCACCTCAAACATGCAGATCAAACCGATATTAAAGAAGCCATGTGCATGAATAAGGCACTTTGGCCAACTACTTTCGGGTATTATCTCCCCCAAATGATGCATCCCATTTTTTCGGCAACAGATATAAGCAGGGCAAAAAATCACTTCAATAAATATGTCTTGGGGCGGGGAAGAATTCCAGCGATTCGGGTAGATGACCAACCTTACGGCATTTTACCCGTAACAGCTTTTTCAAAATGGACTTACCATTCCAATACGGCAAATAATCGCTTCTTGGATGCCATGCATAACAATATTTTGAAAAACATGGACGCCACTTGGCAAAATCTAATCCAGCAAGTTCCCACCGCCAGCGCTACTGCGAATCAAGGCAATGTTGAAAAGTTATTTTTAGATGTGCTAGGCTTGCATGCTTCCAGTGTAGAATATTACCAAAGATATGTAACGGGACCTTACTTACTTTGGAATCTTTATAATTTCAGCACCGCTATCACAAATAATGGTGTCGTGCAGCCAAGTGATGTCTCTTATGCATCCTCCTTGGATTTTTTCCAATTGTTCGGGGATCAGAATTTCTTGTATACTT
>JAHDGC010000224.1:0-1663 GCA_020627865.1 Saprospiraceae bacterium
ATGTGAAAATTGAATAAGTAGCCCAAAAGGGGCTATAGACAAACTTCTCTTGAATTGTTTTGAAGTATATGGAATGTATTTATATTGTTATGGTGTAATTGTTCTAGGTCATGTTTCCAAAGCCCAAGTTGCATCCTTCATTTTTTATCCATATGTTTGCCCAAACTTTAAGCACAACAATCCGTACAACAAAAAATGAAAAAAACAATCATCCTAATAACTCTATGCTGCCTTCTAGCACAGGCACATGCCCAAACCCCACTCCAAAAAATTGCCGATAAAGTCTTCCTAGCTAAAAGCAAAATAAACAACCAAGAATTGGACAGCCTCTATCAAGCCATCAAATTTTACAGAGATTTTGAACACAAGGAAAAAGCCCTGAATGGTGGTGTACGCTTGGGCTTTGCCGGAAACGAATCCGACTTGAATAACTTGTTTAAAATTAATACCGGTATCGAAATGGATAATGGCCTTTATCCCTTCGAGCTGGATTTGAGGGCCAACTTCCAGACGGTGATCCAAAATGGTGCCTTTCAGGAAAACATTTCAGACATTGATGTTTCCTTTGATTATCATCCCAAAGTCGGGAACGGCTTGTGGTTGGAAAACTATGTCTTTCTGAGTCGGTTCAACAATACTTATTTAGGGATTGATCAGCGCTATGAAACGGGAGCGGGCATTATCCTGAATTATTTTTCGACGGCACGATTGACCGAAACGGGTCAAGAAAATGACACGGATTTGAAAAAGTTGCCGGCCTATAATTTAGAGGCGGGGAATTTCTGGAAATGCTATGCAGATAATTGTAGTTTGGCGATTGCGGGTGATGCTTTGCAGGAAGAGGAGCAAATTACGGAGCGGGAAAGGAAGTACATTGAGGATGTCCGCTATAATTACGATAAGGCCAACAAGAAAAGGCATGCTAAATTCCGCTTGGGTTTATTGATGGGTATTTATTACGAGAATGAAAAAGCTAAAGCTGAGACGAGAATGCTATTTAACGGTGTTGTAGATTCCTTGTTTTCGATAGATGATTTTGAAGGAACGAACAAGTTAAGGTGGCAATTGAGACCGACGTTGGTTTTTAAACCGGATGAAATTTTTACAATAAGCCTTTATCCTTATTTTAAATTTCCCTTGACGAAATGGTATGATGAGGTTCGCTATGATGAAAATATTGTTGATAGGAGGGTAGATCAGTTTTTTGATTGGCAGGCCACTGTGGTAGCAAAAATTACCAAAAGTATTTCTTGCACCTTGCAGTATCGTTATATGAAAGATTTTGCTCCGAAAAGAAAATATATCCTCGACGAACAAGCGGTGCCCCAGTTGATTGTTGGGCAGGAGACCCATAGTTTTTATAGTATTGCATTTGGGTTTAGTTTTTGATTTATTTTGTTTTTATGTATTTGATTTATTTTCATTCAAACATTATATACCCTAGTAGGGTGGGATCCCACCCTAGCAACCACGAGACCTCGCCTGATCCTTTCAGGCTTCAATGTCAGGCATAACATGACCCTTCAACTTCCGACATTTCGGAAAAGAATTATGGTAAGGAGTTTTTCAACCCCCGAATCACATTCAACAACCGGATCCGCATCGCTTCATGCAATTCTTTAACAATGAGAAAAACTTTAAGATATCACAAAGATAATGAAAA
>JAHDGC010000224.1:1763-9597 GCA_020627865.1 Saprospiraceae bacterium
CTAAACCGAATAACATTACGGTTCAGGCCAATTTTACTTGGCAATAGATGGGCATCACGAAAATTGCCAGAAAACGAAAATTGTTTTAACTTCGCCCGAAACTCTAGTATGGTTCTTAAATCGTCCCTACAATATAAATTAAAATGCCAAAATACACCTCCATATCCACCCTGCAAGCTGACCTCCGTGCCGGCAAAATTACCTGTACCGAACTGGTCACCTATTATCTAAATCAAATTGCGCAACATAAAAATCTGAATGCTTATGTAGAAGTATTTGCCGAAGAGGCCCTTGCCCAAGCAGCAAGAACAGATCAAATGCTCAAGGAAAACCCTGAGAGAGTAGGTTCACTCTTCGGGGTTGTAGTTTCCATCAAGGATGTGTTAGCTTACAAGGATCATAAAGTTTCGGCGGCTTCAAAAATCTTAGAGGGTTATACTTCCTTGTTTTCGGCTACAGCAGTGGAGCGTATCGTTGCAGAAGGTGCCATTATCATTGGCAGAACCAACTGCGATCAGTTTGGTATGGGGTCTACAAACGAAAACAGTGTTTACGGGCCGACTCGAAATGCGCTCGATCCGGAGCGCGTGCCCGGTGGCTCCTCCGGTGGTGCTGCCGTTTCGGTACAGGCGGATACTTGCCTGGTGGCCTTGGGTACGGATACGGGCGGCTCCGTACGGCAACCAGCGGCCTTTTGTGGCATCGTAGGCATGAAACCCAGTTATGGCCGGATTTCCCGTCACGGCTTGCTGGCCTATGCTTCTTCCTTCGATCAGGTAGGCATTCTGGCCAATAGTGTTGAGGATGTAGCCTTAACATTAGAAGTTATGGCTGGATCGGATGCATATGACAGCACAAGTAGTACGACAGCCGTTCCAAAATATATAAAGCAACTTTCATTTGGCCGTAAGGCAAAAATTTGCTATTTTAGCACAGCCATAAATCATCCCAGTCTGTCTCCTGATATTAAAGCCCAAACGGAAAACTTATTTGACAGACTAAGAAAAGATGGCCATGAGGTGCAGGCGCTCGATTTTGACTTACTCGAATACATCATTCCCGCATACTATGTGCTGACAACAGCAGAAGCTTCTTCAAATCTTTCCCGTTATGATGGTATCCGCTTCGGGTACCGGAGTGATGATGCCACCAATTTGATGGAAACGTACAAAAAATCCCGTACTGAAGGTTTTAGTACTGAAGTAAAAAGGCGGATTATGCTGGGGACTTTTGTCCTCAGTGCCGGTTTTTACGATGCTTATTACAGCAAAGCCCAAAAGGTGAGGCGGCTCATTCGGGAAAAAACACTGGATATTTTCCGCGAATATGACTTTATCCTGATGCCTGCTGCCCCTTCGGTCGCTTGGAAAGTCGGTGAAATGAGTGATGACCCTGTGGCAATGTATTTGGCAGATATTTATACCGTTCAAGCCAACATGGCAGGTATTCCAGCGATCAATATCCCTTTAGGAAAAGGAAAAGATGACATGCCAGTTGGTATTCAGGTCATGGCCGGAATTTTTAAAGAAAATGAACTTTTGGCATTTTCCAAACTATTATGCGGTATTCTTTAATTTTAAGCAATTAAACATACGTATTCTCTTTATTTTCAATAATTTAAGAGAATCTGATCTGTCTCCCCGAAATGTTAAAGGAATCTTATGGAATAGTTATTGTACAGGATATAGCTATCTCATTGTGCTTTTTTTTAATATTTTCGCATTTTTTTTAAGAAACTGTTTAAAATTAGCTTTTGGTGATGAAAATAGTCAATTTTTTGCTTAGGCTAGCCTGCCTGACAAGTCACGCAGACAGGGCGGGAAAACTGGAGCCGTTCCTTGGAAGGCAGGTTATGCCTTAGCATAATGAGGATTTTCACAACGACGGATAAGCGAAAAAGGGGCATTTTCAGCCCGAAGTGTTAAATTTAAACAGCTTCTCGGGCACTCTAAAATAAATACCGCTTTAAATCATTGGTATATAGGAACTTGTATTATATCAATGCCACTAACACAATCCTTGAACAAATCAATTTCTTTCAACTATGAAACGTTATTTAATTTTTACATTGGTAATCTGCTGGTCGTTTTTGTCCGCCCAAACTTCCTACGACCCAAATGGTATTCCGATTCCAGCTTATACCGATCAGGAAATACAAGAACGGCTTGCTAAGATGGAAAATACGGTTATTAAGCCTTATTTTGATAATATCGTTAAAAGTTACGTTAAGACCTATACTGTTTTAAAAAGAGATCGTACCGAGGCTATGTTGGGTCGATCCGTGATGTATTTCCCGATTTATGAAAAAATCCTTACGGAAAAACGGATGCCGCAGGATTTGAAGTACCTGAGTGTGCTGGAATCCGCTTTGGATCCGCTTGCGGTGAGCCGTTCTGGTGCAAGAGGTTTATGGCAATTTATGCCTGCTACAGGTAAGGAGCAGGGCTTGAGTATAAATTCTCTAGTGGATGAACGTTCCGATCCACATAAATCGACTAAGGCGGCCATGAATTTCTTATCTAAACTGTATCATAAATACGATGATTGGAAATTGGCCTTGGCAGCTTATAACGGAGGCCCTGGTCGGGTAAATCGAGCGATCAAGAGAGGAAGGAGTAACAACTTCCACCGAATAAAGAAATATCTACCTAGAGAAACTCGGAATTATGTTTCTGCTTTCGTGGCGGCTTCCTATATCATCAATTATTTTCAATACCATAATTTATACCCACTTTATCCTGCCTATGATTTGCGATACACCAGTACGGTGAAGGTTTATGAACCTATTTCTTTTAGCAAATTATCCGAGGTGACGGGTATTCCTATTGATGTTATTGAAAGACTGAACCCGTCTTACAAAAAACGTTTGATCCCGGCTAGTCGTCAGGGGAATTACCTCATTTTGCCGGATCATACAATGGCAAGCTTTTTGAACTACTTGGGCAGGCCGGATGCGCAATACTACGCGAATGTTACATCGGCTCGAATAGAAGCCCCTAAGGAAACCCAACCGATTATTTACAGCGGGCTTGGTTCTATCAAAGATAAGATAGATGATTACTTTAAGACAACTTATGTTGTCAAGGAAGGAGAAACCTTGGATAAGTTAGCGGCCTCCTTCGAGTGCTCGAAACAAGACATCATGGCATGGAATACTTTAAGTTCTATGTTGTTGAGTGACGAGCAGCAGTTGACCATCTATATTGCTAAAAAGAAATTAAAAAGATTGAGTGCTTTTTCTAGCATAGAAAAAATGGCACTTTCCCCAGTTGTATTGGAAGATCGAACTTTTGAGATTCCTATCATATTAAAATATCCCGTGCAAAGTGTTTCCAAATCGAGGTTTGGAAAAATAAGAAGTAAGTTTACTCGGAAGCAAAGCAAGACCATCTTCTACCAAATTAGGAGAAGAGAAACGATGGTCGATATTGCCGAAAAATTTCCGGGGGTCAGTGTTCAAGATATTTTAGAACAAAATAATATCACCAATAATGATACACTAACACCTGGGACTTTACTGAAGATAAAGGTAGGAAGTTTCTAACTTTAACAATTTATTTTTAGTAACGGGCAGAGCTGGTTTTGAGGAATCAGCTCTGCCTTTTTGTTTGGTAATGTGATTTATATATATATAACAAGACGGTTTTTTGTCCAAATATTATTGTCACAAGAGGCCCTGTTTCCAGCTTGGAATAGAAAGAAATTTAATGTTTCGGTTGACTTAACTGGATTTTTGATTTAAATTTGTCTTTAGAGCAAAATAACAATACATTAAGAACAATACATCCAGCCCTTTTTGCAGTTTGCAAGCATATTATTTATCCCTCCTCCTCCCTATACTGCCTAGTTCCCTCCTTACACAAAGCGGTAAATTTATTCCCCCTTAATTCATAAGAGACCTTTCAATTTTAGCACATGCTTCCCTGACATTAGTTGAAATTGAAATTCAATTTTCTCAGCTAAACATACTACTAACTATGATTCAGAGATTAATAAGGGTAACTCTGATATTCTTTTTTATTGCAATATGGTCTGTCAGTTTATACTCTAAGAACAAAAACAAGTACAAGTTTGACTTAAATCACCATGAGATTAGAGAGCGTCTTGAGTTGATTTTTGAGGATATGAAAGTTGGATACCACAAAAGTGTAAGACAACACATCCGGTATTATATCGAACGAAAACGGGATGGTGTAGAAGGAATGTTAGGTAGAGCGTATACTTATATCCCTATTTTTGAACATTACCTTGAGGTGAATGAATTGCCGGCTCCGTTAAAATATTTGCCTGTCATAGAATCTGCTTTAAACCCGAGAATTGAATCACGGGCGGGCGCGAAAGGGTTGTGGCAATTTATGCCAAGGACGGGGAGGAGTTACGGGCTGGAAATTGACAGCTATGTAGATGAGCGATGTGATCCGCATAAATCTACGGAAGCGGCTATGGCTTTTTTGAAAAAACAATACAAGCGTTTCGGTTCTTGGCCTTTGGCTTTGGCTGCATATAACTGTGGTTCGGGAACCGTACGAAAAGCGATAAGAAAAGCCGGAACTAAAAATTACTGGAAACTCCGCCGGCACCTTCCGAAGGAAACTCGGAATTATGTTCCGGCGTTTATTGCCGCATGTTATGTGATGAACTATTACCAGTTCCATGACTTGAATCCCAAGTATCCGGATTACAACATCCAGATGACGGAAACGGTAAAGGTTTTTCAGGTGTTAACCTTTAAACAAATCTCCCAAGCCACAGGGGTGGATATGGCGACATTGGAAGTTTTGAACCCTTCTTATTTTGCCAAGGTTATCCCAAGAAGGAAAGAGGGTAATTATCTGGTCTTGCCGCAAGATGTCGTCGCCGGAATGGATGACGGTTTTTATTATAGCGAGCTGGTGGGGATTAATTTCGCAAGAGAAAATATAGAAGAACTGATTCCGTCGGATTCTACCCGAACAACTTATCAGGTAAAATCGGGCGATAAGATAGAGGTGCTAGCGAATCGATTTCAATGCAGCCCGGAGAATATTCAATCATGGAATGGCTTGAAATCTCCGCAATTACATTTTGGGCAGAAACTCACATTTTATGTGCCACAAGATAGTGATATTATGCAATAGCCTTGTTGCTATATATGTTATGTGTTTTTAGAAATTTAATAGAATATAAAATTGTAGAAGTAAAAGAATTTAAATTTTTAACACAATTATTTTTCCATGAACTGGGCCGAAGCTGTTTTTGCTTCGGCCTTTTTATTTGAGTTCTTTCTAATAAACATTTTAAGTATTACCCAATTTGCTGAGGGAGTCGCTTACGATTGGCAAGGTCAGCACTGGTAATACCTGCAAGTGTGTTATAGCGTAAGATTAATATACTTATTTCTTTTTGTCGGCGTAGCTTCTTGCTCATGCTACCTGCATGAGTATCCGTATTAATATGCTCCTGTGGAATATGACTTAGAAGATTTTTTAAAGTTACCATAATATGTAAAATTTAAAATAAAAAAAATAAATGTATTTTGTTCCGTTGCAAGAATGGTTTCACGAAAAGATAGGATCTGTATCTCTTGTAATGATGTAAACTAAAATATAGGGCTATATATTTTAAATAAACGAAATAATTTATGTATTTTTAATGGTATAGGGTTTGATTTGATAACAATTATTTTTCATGAATTGGGCTGAAACCGCTTTCGCTTTGGCATTTTTATAAAAAATAAAACACCTAAAGCTAAGCAAAAGGTGTCTCATTTTTTCCATTCAATAATATAAGGGAATCGGAAGATAATAACCTACCCGACCAAATCTTGATAATTTTAATATATACTTCGTTATTTTTTCGTTGCGTAGCGCTGCTATGCTCCTCAAAAATGCCTCGCCTATATCAAAATTCTCGGCGACTTATCGGGTATCTTATTTATTTCCGGTTCCCTAAACTTGAATGATTATTGTATTGATCTAAACCTCGGATGTTTTGTTATCCCGCCATCGGATCATCCATCATATCGTCCATCATGTCATCCATCATATCATCAGGCATATCGTCCATCGTATCATCTTCGCAGAAACTATGATCGTGGTTTGCATGACCGTTGCCCATGCTATTGATGTGGCCAAGTCCGCAAACGCGTCCACGTCCGTGCCCGCGTCCTAGTGCATGCCCGCGACCGTTACCGTTGCCATGTTCGTGCCCTGCATTAATATCAATGCTTATTTCCTTGTTGATTCCTGATAAAATACTTTTTAAAGTTACCATAGTATGTGAGTTTAAAAATTAAAAAATAAGAGTGTTAATTAACCTGCTAGGGTTATTACAGTATATCTAAGAGGGGTTTTAAACAAGATGTAGACGACCATTGTTAGTCGTGGTGTTTTGCCTTGGCTATTTAATTACGAAATGATAACAATGCGTCGTTATTGCATATCTATGTCGTAAGAAAAAAATCAGGACAATTCTTTCTTAAAATATTGAAATTGAAAAAATAGAGTAAGAGATGAAAAAATAGACAATAGACAGATTGTGCTATCGTTTTGTGCAAAGGAATAAACAAATTTAAATAAAAAGAATAGAAAAAAGAAATCGAAGCGCATTTTTTGCAAAAAAAAGGTCGGAAAGTTAATCCCGACCTTTGAAAAATACTTAAAACCCTATTATTACACCTTAACCAAAAATGAAACTACTTTATCTCAATTTTGCGAAGTCCTGTATCGGCCGCATCTTGCTTTTTTAACAATTTGATTACGAGAATACCATTCGTGTAGCTGGCCTCGATTTTATGCTGGTCTACCGTTTCCGGAATTTTAAAAGTTCTGGAAAAACTGTGGTAAGCAAACTGGCGACTCTTGTATTGGACTGCTGTTCCTTCATCTTCCTTTATCTCCTTGCTACTGGAAACCTTCAGCTTGTTTTTATCTATTGCAATATTGAAATCTTCTTTTTGCAAGCCCGGTGCCGCAAACTCCAATCGGTATGCAGCTTGCTCTTCGATGATGTTTACGGCTGGCTGACTGGCCAAGGTGTCCCGGCCGATCACGTTGGATATACCAGCGGAAAAGAAGTCGTCTAAAAATTTATTGATCCCATTTTGATAGGGTGATACATTATATTTTACCTTGTTCATTTTATATTTTGATTTTAAAGATTTTGTAAAATTTTTATGAGATGTTCTGTAGAAACGCAAGGCATTGCGTTTTTACAGAACGACGATATTCCGTTATTACGATACGGCGATGTTAATCGGTCCTTTGTCGATGGCCTCTTCTTTCTTCGGTAATGTTATTTCCAAGATACCGTTTTCCATTTTTCCCTCGATTTTTGTAGTATCAATGGTTTTGGGTAATCTGAAAGTGCGTTTAAAATCGAAGTAGTTGAACTCATTTCTAACAACGCGTTCTCCTTCTTTAATAGCAACTTCCTTATTTGCAGAAACCGTCAAGACATTTTTTTCAACATTGAGGTTGATGTCCTCTTTGGCCAAACCGGGGATAGCTAACTCGACCAAATAGCGATCTTTTTCTTCTGCGATGTTCGCTGCAGGGTAACTGCTTTTTATCGTTGTGTTCTTTTCCGTTCTGGTTGTGGCGGTATTCATTAATTCGTTTAACATTCCGTCAAAGAAAGGATGAAAATTTACTGTATTTCTTCTTGTCCGAGGATTAGCGCATACTATTGCCATGATTAATAATTTTTATTGATTTAATGATTTAATAATTTTTAAATTTAAGAGCTTGCTGGTAAGCTCGAATTTCGCAACATGCGAACACTTAAGTACTTGGCATTATGTAATCGTCATTTTTGACCCGGCTATTTTTTCGCTAGGCTAGCCTGCCTGCGTTCC
>JAHDGC010000225.1 GCA_020627865.1 Saprospiraceae bacterium
AGCTATGAGACAACTGAATATTTTTAACATACTCCGGGTTCAAAAATGCGTTCCATTGCTCGATAGTTAATTCATCCAACTGAGATTGAAATGGATTCAAATCCTGATAATTCGGGCGGTTGATCCGAGCACTATAATTCAGTTGCAAGTTGTTTTTATCATTTACCTGATAAGAAATGCCTCCAGAAGGAAAGAAATCAAGGTACTGTCTTTCTACAGTATTGTTCTGATCCGGAATCATGCTGGTTAATTCCCCCTTCGAATTGGTTTGCTCTGCACGAACACCAGCGTTGATGCCTAACTTCCCAAATTTTTTGGAATAGGTGAGGTAAGCTGCATTCACATTTTCTGTGTAAACAAAATTGTTACTCCGGTTGATGTTGAGGATTTTCTGATCGTCTTCCTCCGTTTTATAAATATTGTAAAAATCAAAAGTATTGTCTGTTTTTACATTGCCATATTTTATACCAATACCCAACTGCCCTTCCAATAAAGGCCTTTCATAGTCAACTTTGATGCTAGCAATGTCAATATTGACTGGTGTGTCTGTTTCATAATACGCTGCATCTAAAATATTTTTTTCTTCAGCATCCCAATAAACATTCGGTTGGTTTTCAAAACCTTTATTCCTAAACATGCCATAGTCTGCATCAATATTCCAAGTTATACCTTTCCCACTATCAAAAAGATAGTTTAAATTGAAATTATAATTTTTACGCTCGTTGTCACTTTCTGGTGTGGCGACCAAAATACTATACGGTATTTCTTGCCCTAATTTGGAGAGTGTCGTCCGGCTATTGTTATGCCAGTTACCTCCTGATATATTTGTCTTGACTAGAAAGCCAATTGTATTCTTCTTGTTAATGAGGTAATCTGTTCCCAATCTTGCATTATGACTTTGCCAGTGATTTTCCATATCACTATGGTTGTCAATCACAAAATCTCCCTGCTCTCGGTAGAGATTGACATGGTTGGTATTGGCACCATTATAATAATTATATCCTCCAAAGACATTGATTTTTTTATTCCTATAATTTGCAGAAAGGCCACCGTTGTATTGTGCCTTTTCTCCGACAGAATATCCGAGATTCATATTGGCATTGGAGCCATGTCGCTTGTCTTTTTTCATACGAATGTTAACAATACCTGCACTGCCTTCTGCTTCATACCTTGCAGAAGGGTTGGTGATGATTTCTATATTGTCAATTTCACTAGCTTGTATGGTTTTGAGGTAAGCGGCAAGATCATTACCACTGAGGGGAGAAGGCTTCCCGTCGATATAAACCCTTACCCCACTTTTTCCCATCATCTGGATTTGGTCATTGTTGTCAACCACCAGCCCGGGAGATTTCCGCAATAGGGTAAGGGCGTCGTCTCCTGCCGCATTAGCCGTGCCTTCTACATTAAAGACCATTTTATCTGGTTTCAATTCTAGCAAAGGTCGCTGCGCGGTAACCGTGACTTCCTCTAGATTGGTTCCGGGTGCTTGCATTTGAATGTCAGGTAAGGTAAGTTCTTTTTGATCTAATGTGAATTTCTCCGTCGTAAAATCTGGTAGACCGACGTAACTAATCGTAATAAAGTAGGCTTTTTGTTCCAAGTTTGAAAAGCGGAATGTGCCATCATCTTCGGTCAATTCTACTTTTATCATGGTGCTGTCAGCAGCATTGTATAGTATTACGTTTCCATAGGCAAGGGGTGAACCATCTGCATCCAGTACTTTCCCGAGAACGGTACTGTTGGCAAATACGGAGAGGTTCATCAGAATAAATAAACAGGATAAAATAAGGTTTTTCATAATCAATTATTTTCAAGAATATCTTTTAATTTTGAGTAGTGTCGTAATGCTTACGAGGCTTTCGGAATTTTTTTATTTTGGTTAAAATAAAATCGTGACATATTTAATGTGTTTTAATTTGTTTGAGGGCTTATCATACTTGTTATTTGCACCCTAATCTGTTATGCTTTTCATAAAATAGGTCTTGTATTAAAGTCAAATTAAGAGACAGGGGAAAGGGAGGTAGGTTGTTTCTGTTTGTCGATGAAAAGCTATTGCTGGTCGGTAAAGCAAGTGTCCCGTAATTTTTTTTGAAAAACTCATGATACACTTTCCATATTTTGTACTGTTTACGGAATAATTTTTTTTAGTGGATGTATTTTTGTAAATTGGCTATATAAAACTACTTGGCCAAACGCTTAAACATTTTTGTGATGAGAATTTGAGATGTTTTCTCTTTATTTTAAAGCGTTCATAAATGTACAAGAGTATATCTTATAGCGTAGTTTTTGTATTACGGCTTCTTGCCAGACGATCAAGTATGTTGGCAATACTACTCTTCTGCTATTGGTCTACTGTACATGGTCAAAATGCTCAGTTTGAATTTTTTACAACATCCGACGGTCTCGCTGGAAATCTTACTACCTCTGTGATACAAGATGAGCAGGGTCTGATCTGGTTTTTAAGCGATCATAAAATTCATCGCTTTGATGGTCGAAATTTTTCTGTTTTACCTAATCCTCCTCTTTTCAATACGGAAACATCTATAAAATGGCTAAGTGTTTATCAGGACTCTCTACTGTTTGCGGTATCTTCGTATAAAGCATATACCTACAATATCCATACAAAAACATGGCGACTATTTATCCCGGAAAAAGAATTTGGAAAGACTTTTCGATTTACATTTTTGCATCGTACAAAACAAGGTGTACCCTTATTGCGGAGCCTCGGTGAAGATGATGCTCCAGTGCTTTGGCGATTCAGTGATGGTAGTTTTGAACGAATTAAAATTAAAAAAGAAGATTTCCCTGAAAAGAAATTTTATTTTTTTACACAAGATAAGTTCGGTGCTATCTACGTTGCCAATAGGTTTGTTTTTTATGAAATTGATAGCAAGGGTGTCATTAGAAAAACTATTCCTTTGGAGACTTGCAAAGCCTGTTATGTTTCTGATATTAAAATGAATGACAACAATGAACCTGTACTCATCTCAGGAGGACGTTTTTATATTTTAAAAGCAGGAGAGACTGTTTTTTCTCCACATCCGTTGAATCGATTTTTATCTCCAGGAGTTAACGATTTTTCTTCCTTCATTCATGGAGAAAATGGTAGCATTTGGGCTTGTGGAATTAACAGGAGCCTTATTCATTATGATGCTGTAAAAGATACCCTTTTTGATTATCATGAAACCTTGAGAAATAAGATTCCCCTAATCTGTGATTTTTCTGAAATCTTTAAAGATAGTACTGGTGTGGTATGGGTAGGAACACAGTTGGGGCTTTTGAAAGTAAGGCTCAAAACCGTACTTTTCGATAATTATTTTTCTGGACAACATGATGTTTGCAAAGGATTTTGTAGCTTCAGGGGATTCACGGAAGATGCTTCCGGAATGATCTATGCCAGTTTTTATAACGGTATTTTTAAGTTTGATCCAGAGGGAAGAAATAGCCCTGCCGTTTTTCAGGATGATTTTGTGTTGCCCTATGATTTACAAACAGGAGACGACTTCTTATGGCACAATTCCGGACAGCAATTTGATTTTAGGCTCAAAAAAAGAAAGTCTATTCGCGGTACTTCCAATTATGCAGGAGATTGTGGTCTCTTCGCTAAAGATAAAAATGAGAGGCTTTGGTGGCTGAATATTTCTGACCTGAATTATTTAGATAAGGAGGAGGGCAAATATTGTTGGAAAAACGAACGTCAGCTCCCTTTTGATCCCCGACTTATAGGAGGGGAAGCATTTACTAGTGGAAATTCTGGGGAACAGTTGTGGATTGGGATGAAAAATGTCTTGTATCGCTATAATATTATAACAAAAAAAATGCATGATTTTATTTTGCCTGTGGAGAGGGTCATGTCAATCTATGAAAATGATAAAGGAAAACTTTGGTTAGGAACAGATGCCGGACTTGTTTACTTCGATCCCGTTCAGGAAACTGTTGAGAAAAAGTATACCATTAAAAGAGGCTTGCCGGATAATTTTATTTGTGGTATATTAAGCGAGGGGGATTCTTGTCTTTGGCTAGGAACCAATAACGGCCTTTCCCGCTTTTCTATCAACAACGAAAGCTTTATCAATTTCTTTGAAGAGGATGGACTGACCCATAATGAGTTTAATCGTGTGTCTTATTTTAAAGCGAAAAACGGGCGCATGTTTTTTGGTGGTTTGAGAGGGATTAATAGTTTCTTTCCGAAAAAAGTAATGGAAACGTATCACAACAAAAACCAAGCTGCCAAAATGGTGCTATCTTCTTTTGAATATATAGATGAGCGTAGGGATACTTTCATTAAGGAATATCAATTTACGCAGCATCCAGTTATGGAACTCTACCATTGGACTCGGTCATTTACTTTTGAATATGCCCTCACGGATTATAACAAGCCAGAAGAAATCTATTACAGCTATAAAATGGATGGTTATGAAAATGTTTGGTCAGAACCTTCCAAGTTTAACTTTACGCGCTTCAGTAATTTGCCTTCCGGTAACTATATTTTTCGCGTTAAGGCTAGGGATAGTCGTGGACTTTGGCATCCTCAGCGATTGGAGATTCCAGTAGTTGTACATGCACCTTGGTGGAGAACTTGGTGGGCTTTCCTTGCTTATATATTGTTATTTTTAGTTATCGCTTTGGCTACTTTATATGTTTTGAGAAAACGGACTATACTTAAGCATCAATTACAATTGGAGCAGCAGGAGGCTATGCGACTAAAAGAGTTGGATGCTTTTAAAAGTAATTTGTACACGAATATTGCACATGGATTCCGAACGCCACTTACCGTTATTTTAGGGATGGTTGGGGAGATTAAAAATGATCCGAAAACATACTTGGAAGAAGGTGTTGGGCTGATAGAAAAGAATGGGGAAAACTTATTGGAACTTATTAATCAATTGCTTGATTTGTCAAGGTTGGAAAATAATGCTTTTGAACTGGAATTGGAAGAAGGGGATATGGTTGCTTATCTGCGTTATGTTACGGAATCGTTCCGGTCTTTTGCGAATAGTAAAAATCTTTCTCTCCACTTCGAATCAAATATCACATCTCTAGTCATGAGTTATGATCCCAAGCAAGTGAAACAGATACTGACCAATTTGATTTCCAATGCCATAAAATTTACAGGTTCGGGCGGATATGTTGCTGTTCGCATTTCAAGATCCGGAGAATGGCTAAAGCTTACCGTTAAGGACAATGGAATAGGAATGTCTGTAGAGGATGTGGGGCATGTTTTTGATCGTTTTTATCAAGGAAACAATCTTGGAGGAGAAGTCTATAGTACAGGAATTGGCCTGGCACATACCCAGGAATTGGTGAAGATTATGAGGGGGAATATTACGGTGGAAAGTGAGTTGGGCAAAGGTGCTACTTTTATCGTGAGGTTGCCTGTTGGTGAAAGTGAATTGTTAGAAAAGAAATTGCCTAGTGTGAAGACGGAGAGAAGCGAGTTGAATTTAGATCAGCAAATAGTAGGAGTAAAGGAGTCAAAGAGGCTAGATCCGGAGGCCTTGTTAGCAAGGGTGCTTATTATTGAAGACAATGCCGATGTTGTTTTTTACCTCAAAACTTGCCTTGGGGAAATGTATCAGATAGATGTGGCTTACAATGGAAGAATCGGTATTGAAAAAGCTCGTGAAAATATCCCAGATTTGATCATCAGTGATGTAATGATGCCAGAAAAAAATGGTTATGAAGTTTGTGAAGCATTGAAAGATGATGAGCGGACAAGCCATATTCCTGTGATTTTACTGACGGCAAAAGCAGACGTATCTTCCAGAATTACGGGATTGAGAAAAGGAGCGGATGCTTACTTGGCAAAGCCATTTGAAAAGGAAGAGCTATTGGTCAGGTTGGAAAAATTGCTGGAAAGACAGAAGCGGATGCAGGCTTACTTTTCCGCTAATAACGATCTTGGGAATTCGAATATAAAGTCTCTAAAAGTAGTGTCAGCGAAAACGTTTGAGGTGGAGAGTGCTTTTATACAAAAAGTACGGAAAATTATAGGAGAACATTATACCGAGGAAGATTTTGGCCTGCCCCAGTTATGTCAAAAAGTCGGGATAAGTCGATCTCAGCTTTTCCGTAAAATGAAGGCCCTTACAGGTATTCCACCATCCGAATATATCCGTTCTTTCCGATTGGAAAAGGCAAAATTTTTGTTGGAAACAACAGATTTAACGGTTTCGGAAGTCGCTTGGGAGACGGGATATAAGGATTTGGCCCATTTTTCAAAATCTTTTCAACGTAAGTTCGGTTTTTCGCCAAGTGAAACCTATAAGTAATTGATTATTAGTAGTATATGATGGTTTTTGTGCCTGTGTTTGCAACGAATTATCAAATCTTTTTTTGCCTTTTGCAACGAATAAACAAAAAGATGAACCGGATTGACAAGGCATCTTTCCCGTTTGCGCCACATCTTTGCAGTGTAACTTTTTTGAATTAAAATATAAATAATTAAAATTTACTATTTTTTGTTTTATCAGATAACAACTTTCCTTTTTTCTCTCACAGCAACTTTTTACACCGCAATTTCACTTCTCAGCAGAATAGTTTCAAGCCAGCAGAAATTCTCTTTCCGGTAGACTTATGATATGGCTATACTTATTGATCTTAAGTTGCCTAAGAACATCTAGCATTGTTCATATTTTTATTTATACCATAGTATTTTATAACAAATTGTTTACTACTGATTTTAATACTTGTGCCAGTGTGAATTGGTGCAGTACACGGGCTTCCTGTGTCATTATGAGTAATATTTATTTTTATATAAAACCAAATTTTTTAACCTTAAAAATCATGAAAATCATGAAAACATTAAATTTATTTTCAAAAGGAACTTTACTTTTCTTATTAACACTATGCATCCTTTGGGGGAATATCCAAATTGCTACAGGTCAGAATGATTGTCTGGAAGATGTGAGAATCGTGGAAAAGGGGAATATGGTTAGCTTCGGAAACTATGATGGGGTCTATATCCGCTCACACGCTTTCATGGATTGTGATTGTTGGATCAGGGAGGATGGTGCCTACGCTATATTAAATGCAGGAAATGGCGGATACTGGCATGTATTCCGGAGTTCTACCTGCCCTACGCTTACAGCCCCTATGTCCATAGCGCATGGATTTATTGGCGTCTATGATACTTGCGAACCAGCTGATATTCCTGGTATTCGTTTCCCTAATTTGAAAGTAGAAAATGGGAATATAAATAGCTTCGGAAACTACGATGGCGAATACGAATGTATCGGTGCGTATCAGGATTGTGAATGCTGGAGAAGAACCGATGGTACTTATAGCATAGGCAGGATAAGTGGTTACTGGCATGTTTTCGAAAGCAGTACTTGTCCTCCTCCTCTAGGGCCGATTAGTGTGCCATTTGGAACGATAAGTGCCAGTGATAGCTGTGACCCAACTACGCTGTCGGGGATCAGTGTGCAGTAAAGAAATTGTGCGGAGACTGAAAAAGTAATTTTCAAAATTGATACAAGTTTACAGGCGAGTTTATTCTTGAAAAAATAAACTCGTCTGTTTTTTTATTCTTCTAACAAACCCTCCAATTCTTCAGCATCTCCCCAATAAGCATGTCCCGCATCTTTTAGCATCTTCTCCAAAGCGATCTTCGCTTCTCCGGCATATCCTTCCATGGCCACCAAAGCCAAGACTCTATGCCACTCCGCATTTTCTCGAAAACGAGAATCCTTACTTTGTATCACTAGCTCAAAAGGAGCAATAGCTTCCTTAAACGATTTATTTTCAAAATAGCTATAGCCCAAAAACAATTGCGCTTCGATATAACGATCATGGCCGGGGGAAATTGCGGCAAAATCTCTAATAGCTTGTGGGAAATTTTTTACTTTGTAACTTTGATAAGCATCTTCCAATAAATCATTTTCGTTGCCGCCCAATGTTGCCGGTGTTTTTTTCGGAGCATAAAATTGTTCTGCTAATTGAACACCGCTTACTTTTTCTGTTGTAAAAAATACATTTCCAGCAATCAATAGTAGGAGTATACTAGCGGCAGCGATAGCCAGTCGGAACCATTTTGATCGAAGTGGGATGACTTTTCCGGATTGTTCTTTTTTCTCTTCGGGTGGAGCCTCATTTTGGGAAAAATATTTTTGGTTGAGCTTGTCCAGTGTCGTCTGTAGTCTTTGTGCTTCTTCCTGATCGGTTAGGGAAGAACTAACCGCTCTGCGCGCTTTTTTATAAACTTCGAATGCTGCCGCTAAGTCACTATCATTTTGAATCGCATTGTCAAATTCCTGTTGCTCCTGTGGAGGCAATTCGTTACGAAGGTGAGATTCTATATTTTTATAAAAGTCTTCCATGTTTGAAATTGTTAGGCTATATACCGCAAGCGGTGTTAAAAGTGATTAGTAGTTTAGTATACACTTTCTTGGCTATAGATCACTAAAACTATTGCTGCATAGTTTTTTATACATCGTGTAAAAGGGCGTATAAAATGCATGAATTATCGTGAAATCGTAGTGCGTTTGTTGTTTGTTATGTTTTTGATGCTTTGGTAAAAATTGTAGCCAGTAGAGATCAATTGAAAATTGATCGAAAAAAATCAAGACAATTAACTAATCCTGAGAATTCTGGTCAAACATTTACGAGTATTATCAAAACTTTCCTTGCATGGCCTCTTTGCCTAAGGCAATTAACTTTTCTCTACATTCCACAATTTTTTTGCGAACATAATTGTAGCTTCTATCCGTCATTTCTGCTACTTCTTTAAGGCTATTCAATTTTCCGGTTTGTTCATTTCTTGTCCAGGACAAACCAAGCAGCTCGCGACAGGAAGGCCCGAGTTTATTAAACTGATCCATAAAAAGCTGTCGCTGCAATTCATCCGTTTCGTATGCTGTCACAATGGAGGTACTCGTCTCTATATTCTTAAAACCCTCCGACTCTAAAATTGTTACCCGCTTGCTGGATTCTTTTAACTTATTGTACCAACGGTTGCGGCAGGCGACGTAAAGAAAGGCATTCAGGGGGCAGGTGAGTACAAACCCGTTTTTAGATTGTTGAAATAACGAAATCAAGACTTCTTGGAAAATATCCTGGGCTTCGTCAATGGTACCACTATTTTTACGAACAAAAGCAATGATGCTAGGGCTGTGTTTTTGATAAATTTCTTCAATCAGAACAGGGTCATTGTTCTTCAGTGCTTCAATATACTTCTGATCCTTATGCGGTACTTTCTGTGTTACTTCCATTTGTCTTGAAACCTGTTTGCTTGCTGTACGGATTTATTTTCAAGCGAAAATCATGCAAAAATCCGGTGGATTTAACTTACAAAGTTAAACTATTGGTCGGAAGAAAAAAATATAATACATAATTTCTATGTCATCACCTATTATTTTGACAATTCATGGGACTTTTCCATCACTAGTATTCAAGATTTTTTTTCGGTATGCCGAAGGGGTAAGTTTGCATATATTTTTAAAAGCGGTATTAAAAGTTGATTTGGAGTTGAAGCCAGCCATTTCTGCAATGACTTCAATCGTGAGGTTATCATTAGCATGATCCGCGAGCAACTCCTTTGCTTTTTTGATACGGTAAGCATTGACAAA
>JAHDGC010000226.1 GCA_020627865.1 Saprospiraceae bacterium
TTCTTAATTGTCAATGGTGTTTCCTCGAAAGTTTTTATTTTATCAAGGTCTTCAAAATATTGCCAATAAGCGGCTCCCCAGGCAACCACTTGGTTAGGGTTGCTAACCTCAATTGTAGCCATACTGTTGGAGATGTCGTCTCCTTTCCATGCTTTCTTGAAATATCCAGTACCAGCTTCTTTTTCTTCTTTTTTCAAATTCAGTTTGTTACCACCTAATTTAACGGAAACAATCTTCGTGTCTGCAAGCCATTCTGATCCTCTCAGTAACAATGCATACACAGCGGCCGCAGTAGCCTTGGTCGTTTTCCAGTTAGTCGTCTGCTTGTTTTTCAATAACCATACCCGCAACTCATCAACTGCCTTTTGGTCATTGGCAATCTCGTCAAAAATTTCAATCATCAAAGCATGAGATTCAATCGGCAATTGATACCACATGTAACCATTGTCCATATTCCAATACATGCCCAATTCCTCGCTTTGTAAGGCTCTTTCCCTGAAAGATTTAACAATGTTTGCACTAATTTGCTTTTTATTATCCCTGTGCAAAGCCAATGCAATCAATCCTTGCATGTAAAAGCTCTTATCTGGCCAGTATTTTTCCGCTTGTCCCAGATAATAATTCCAAGCTTCCTCTAATGCTTTAGAAGGTTTTCCTTTCGGTGAAAAACTCCGAGCATAGAGAAAATGAATCGGCATATAACCCAAATGGTCATCGCTCATCTTTCCCTGACCTTTGTCAACCCGTTCTTTAAGTTTGGTGTAATGCTCTACAAGTCGATCCTCAATATAGCGAGTAGCCCGATCTTGTATCTGTTGCGTCTCCTGCATCTTCGCATGCTGTACATCCAGCTTGTGCAAATGCCCCATAGATTCGACGATGTATTGAGTAATGTACCAACTATCTCGTCCGCCAGGGAACCACGAGAATCCACCATTGGACAATTGCCTTTCTTGAATGGTTGCAATTGCAGTAGCTTGTTCCTCGGCCATCTTATTCAAATCAAAAAGCAGGGCAATATTTTTCTTTTGCTCTTCTTCACTTTGCGCCTGAAGCACCCAAGGTGTTTCTTCTAGCAATGCTGCTTTCAATTCCTGATTTTTAGACAGGTTGCTTAACATGGCATCCGTATTATCCCATTGCTTGAACGTTTCCTGAATGAGTGGATTGGCATTGGCAACATGACTGGCCAATGTGTTGGCATAAAACCGATTGAAGATTTGCTCCGTACATTCATATGGATACTCCATCATGTAGGGGAGGGCTTGCACCGCATACCAAGCTGGATTGGAAGAAAATTCTAATGTGTAATTGTGCTGTTGTAAGGTGTTGGATTGTCCGGCCTTGGCCATTGCCTCAAATTCAAAGGTTTTGGTTTGTCCGGAACGAACATACAACACTTTTGATTCCGTCACCAACATGCGATTGGTTAAAACAGGTAAGCTGCTTTCTTCCCCGTCGGAATAATTTCCAGCACGGGCAACAACGCGGTGGGTCAAGGCCGGCAGTTCCCCGACAGGAACTTTAAGTTTCCAAGCCAACCTTTTCGATTGTCCGGCAGGAACCGTAAATGAAATGGCATTGTCGTTATTATCCATTAATTGATCTGCTGGTTGCATGCTAATGGCATCAAATAATTCCAACTGAGCCGTTCCAGTCAATTCTTTTTTAGTCAAATTGCTCACTTTGGCGGTGTATTCTATAACATCACCTTCCCGCATGAAGCGAGGGGCATTTGGAACGACCATCAGTTCCTTTTGCGTAACAATTTCTTTTTGGGTCAAGCCAAATTTCAAATCTTTGGTATGGGCAAAACCCTGAAATTTCCAACGGGTCAAAGCCTCGTTCATTTCAAATGCAATAATGATATTGCCATCGGTATCTGTTTTTAAGTTGGGCTTGAAGAAAACCGTTTCATTCAAGTTGGTTCTCACCTTTATGCCTGCCATATCTGTTGGCTTTGGAGCCGTAGTGGCTTCTGCTATTTCATCACGATTAGCATAGTTTTGCACTTCGGATTCTAGTCCCGCCGTTTCTTTCGCCAATGCCATATCCTCATCTGCTGCCATTGTCGGTGCGGGAGCCGCTGCCATTTCCATGATGGCACCGTCGGCTTCCATATTCATGGCTCTTGATCGTTTGGTGAGGGGGCCTCCAGCATAATAGGCGTTTCCTCGAAGTGGGAAGTTAAACCAATTGAGCTGTTTGTAATTTCGATAAATATGTCGAGCTGATTTGGGTTGCCAATTTCTGGCAAAATGCCTGGCAGAAGTATTAGTGAAATTTTTCGATCTGTATTGCGTTTGTGCATATGATGTTGGAAAAAGCGAGACGCCCCAACTGTTGGGTACGAAAAAGTCGAGAGAAGCATCATACATATTGGCCAGCATTTCAGCTGCAACTTTAGAAGACTTTGGCCCTTTAATTTTAATTTGCCATTCTTCTTGTTGCCCTGGACTAAGTTTATCTCGGAAGCTGGCGTATTCTATTTCTAGATCCTTGTTTGACCAAGGCACGACAATAGTTTGTTGGATATTTTCATGTCGATTGTGATGCACGACATTAATGGAATAGTGCAAATTGCCTCGATGTTTTTCTTCAATAGGAATTTTGATGGCTTGCATTTTGCCCAAATCAATCCAGCGAGCACTAACCACTTTCCCATCATGTTCCAGTTGATAGTAAGCTTTCAAATTTTTCTCTCCGGAACCAATATGGAATACGGCATTTTCTCCCGGTTCATAAGTTGTCTTTTCTAGTTTTGAAAAAACAGCTTGATTGGTGGATGTATTGTTGGACTTAAAGTCAAAAACCGTAAAGACTTTTTTTAACTCAATAGCTTCGCCATATTTGTCCTTTGATTTTAGCGTAAGCAAATATTTTCCTGTTTTAAAATCAGAAGCCTTTATTGGCATCATTTTGCTGTCAGCAGTATTGAAGGATTTTTCCAAAATCGTTTTTTCAATTTCCCATTTTTCATCTTCATCTCGGAATGATAGGCGTGGAAATTTTGATTTAAAATCTGCTTCTGAAATATGGATTTTATCCGGTTTGTTCCAATACCTTTTGTGGTAAACAGTTGATGGCGTTTGGTAACGTTCAATTTTTAGGGTACCCGTTGTGGCCTCAAAATTTCCATTCAAATTTTTACTGGAAATTTCGATTTGCTTGAGACTATCCACATTGATCATTTCCGGTATGTAAGCATCAATATCCAAGGCAATATAAGCTGCTTTTACACGCGTATCTCCAGAGCGGGTTTCCCCATTTATATCCGTAACGTCAGCATAAACCCTATAGACAAATTGTGGTTTCTTTTCTTTAGCAATATTCAAATCCGGTATGGCCTCGAAGCTAACCTTAAATTCTCCTTTTTCATCTGTGGTCGTAGTGCCATTCCCAATTTCCATACTGTTACTCGGTTCAGTATACCGACCTCCTCCATAAAACCACCAGGGGAAATAGGGGAAACGAGCTTCCCGAACAATTCTGTATTGCACCTGCGCACCATCAATGTTATTTCCAGCCAGCGCTTGTGCATATCCTGTTATGCTGATGTCATCTCCAAGTTTGTAGCTGCCTTCAATCGGCTTAAATGTTACCTCAAATTTTGGCCTTTTGTATTCTTCCACGCTGATAGCATGGTACCCATTTCCAATATCAGAACGCAGGCTCATCTGACCAAGCAACATCCCTTTCGGAGCTTTAAAAATACCTTTGACGGTACCGTATTCGTTCGAGCGGAGTTTTACTTTATCTTGTTCTTGTCCGTTGACATCCCAAAAGGTTATGGTAACATTCTCGTTGGGTAAAATGCTCGGAATACCTTTTTCATCTTTTTCAATAAGCAAGGCCTTAAAATAAATATTTTGTCCGGGTCTGTAAATGGTTCTATCCGTGAAGAAAATGGTTTGCTTGTGCGGCGTTCTTCTAGAGGCTCGACGATAAGAATTGTAACTGTCTTTAAGGTGTAAACGGTCTGCACCCTTGGAGGCGATGACTTGAAAATTACGGGTATTCCCAAATCGTGCAACAGCGATGCCATCTTTGTCTGTAGTTTCTGATGCTTTTTTGATAAAATCATTCTGCCGACTTTTCGGGTTATATTGTCTTTCAAAAAAGTCTAATTGCACACCTTGATTGGGGTGGCCTGTTTTCCTATTCGTTACCAAAAAATTATGGGCAGTACTTTCTAATTCTTGTCTGTGCAAATAAGCAATATTAGAAACATGAGTAATCAGGTAACTCACGCCATTTCCTTCAGGAGTAAAGGAATCATTTTCACTGGCTAAGACAGCATAGATGCCAAATTCTTGCGGATCTACTGCAAACTCAATACTATGTGCACGGAAGTCGCCATCATCGGGAAGGTCAATTTTCCATGATTTGAGCGGCGTTTTATTATTAAAAAAACTAAAGATTTCTTTTTCTCTTTTGGTATGGAATTGCTCCCATTCTGCATCGCTAATCTTTACAAGCTTCATGTGTGTTGCCGGAATATTCCTGTAGGAGAGTTGTACCAAAATAGCTTCTTCCGGTAAGTTCACCAACTCTGATTGCATGCTCATGGACTTGGAGTGAATCTGCGTAATTAATCCATTACAAAGACTAGTGCCATATGCATCTGAAAATTTTTTAACAATGCTTTTGCAAATATTATTGGCTTTTTTCCAATCCCACTTTTTTTCATCGTTTTCTTCTCCTGTATATCCAGCACCTCTATTATGATAATGCTCTGCTACATAAAACCCAATTTCTGCCGATACGGGATCGTTCTTGTATTGTTGCTGCAATGACTCAAGTGTCTCTAAATATAAGGCATCCTTGTTCGATAAAACGGCATTATTTTTTACAAACTTCAAGCGTTTTAAATCTGCGTCGATGAGTGGTGCAACTTCCCCCTCCTTGGCACGAAAGTTCAGTAATTTTTGGAATAGTAATAAAGTATTGTATTTATTAGAACTTTTGTCCCCTGTTTGAAAAGTATGTTGGGTGAATGTTTTGATCTGGGCAAAAGCCGCTTCGTCATTTATGGTGAAAACATTGGCCGGTTCTGTGAGGTAACTTCTTTCATTCATAAAATGATCTATAGCCCGATGGGCAAGAAAATCGAATAGCGTGGGGCGCAATCCAGCTATACTACTGCCCTTGGTCGTGATAGCTTCAAAATTTTCGATCGTGATATTTTCGAGATCATCGTATTCCAAAGAAGCTTTGTAAAGTCGGTTGCTTTCGGCCATCAATTTTTTTACAGACCAGGTTCTGATATCGGTATTGTCAAAATCCTTGGTGTCGGTACGATCTTGAAATTTCCAATAATTCCTATCAAGATAGCTCATGTAAATCTCTCCTAGCATGGATTGTAGGATAGGCTTAATAGGTACTGTTGCCGTTTCCATTTCCTGCGTCATGCTGTAAATCGCCTTAGTGTAACCATCTTCCTCTAATTGACTTTGATACTTCTCCCGATAAACAATCGTTTTAATCAACTGAGAAGGATTATTGTCTTTTTTTGCCCTTTCATAAAGTGCGACTACTTTCTCCAAAGCTGATTTGGGAAGCCGCTGTCTATCCAAGGAGTCAATTGTTTTCCAGGCTTGCTCATAGCCTCCATTATCGTATTTCAAAGTTTTCGGATTTTGATCGCTGTGTTGTACATTACAGTAGATGTTGGTACTAAATAAAATGACAGCAGTTATTAGGAACAAAGAGAGTTTTTTCATGACGGGTATGTTTTTCGGATGATTTGGGATTTGGTTTACAATATAGATTTTTTTTTGAATATAGTTTTGAGATGCCTCACATTTTTTAGATGCACGATTGTGATAAAAGAACCATATTGTGGATATGTTTAACAGTAATTTAACGAAAGGGAAATGGAAAACTTATGAGAATGCTTTATTTATGTTGTTTTTATATTTGACTGAGGCAACCAATTTTAGACTTTCTCAAGAAACCTATCGACCGCAACTTCTTTACAAATTTGTCCACCATGTGCTAAAAAGTTCGCCATTTGCTCTGCAAAAAATGGCCCGAGACTTGTGCCCTTTGTGCCAAGCCCATTAAAAATAACGAGGTCGGGATGCTTCGGGTGGTTACCTAGAACGGGGCGCCGATCCTTTACTGAAGGCCGAATCGCAGCAAGATGATCTATGATTTCAAAGTCCGTTTTTAGAACATGCTCTAACTGAGCGGAAATATCTTCCCGTCCCTTGTAGCTCGGCTTTGAATCCGTAGGCGACCATTCATAATTAGACCCTACCCAGTACATGTCATATCTATAAGGTACAATAGCTAATTTTTTCTTTAAAATTCTTTCAAATCTTATCTTGGGAATTTTGACAATAAGTGCTTCTCCCTTGGATATAACAAATGGGAGAAATTCAAACCATGGATTAAATCTGGCACGTTGCCCCTCACAAAAAATAACCTTTTTGGCTTTGATATCTTTATAGTTAATTTCTCCATTGGAAGATTGCAATAATTCATATTGAAACCGAGTATTGCGGAGCATATTTTTATCTATCAAAAACTTGCGATAACCGGCAATTAGACCTGAAATGTCTACCTGTATGGCATTGGTAATTTCTCCAAAACCAGCACCTTCATTGATGTATCCTTTAAACTCGTGTAATTCCGGTGTTTGGTTAACATATTTGCTGAAATCAGGGTGACTACAACGGGCATTCCACTCATTTTCCTCCTTGATATCGGAAAAAATACGGAGAATATTTCTTTTGAAAATTAACCTTGTATGAAGCTGTGTTTCCAGCTCTTTGTAGATGCGTGTTGCCGCAGGGAGTAGTTCGTCTACCCGCCAACTTTTCACCAGTCGACGACCGGTAATTGGGTTGATGATGCCTGCTGCAACAAGGGTGGCAGCCTCATGGTGACCAGCATCAAAAACGCAAACGGTGGCTCCGCGTTTGAGTAAGCAATGGGAGAGGAGTGTGCCCGCAAGGCCTTGTCCTACAATGATATAATCGACTTTTATTGATGTTTTCAATTTGGTCTTTTAAATTGATTTAACTAATCTCAAACCCTCCAAGTCATTAATTTATAAAAACTGCACTTTCTGTATTTACATTTGTTCCAGTCTTTCACGGTCGGTTTTTTTTAATTTTTTTACCACCAGATCATAAGAGTGATCTATCAGGGAAAATAAAAGATCATCGTTCAATCCAGTTTCAAATTCTACCGTGTTCCAGTGTTTTTTATTCATGTGATAGCCGGGACGTATCTCTGGATGTTGCTCCCTTAATTCGATGGCGTATTCGGGATCACATTTGAGATTGACTTCAAATACTTCATGCTCTAAGCCAGTGAGGGCATACATTTTTCCTAAAACTTTAAATACGAGGGTTTCTTCATCAAAAGGAAAGGTTTCTTCCGTTCCTTTTTTGGAAAGGCAGTATTGGTGGAATGTTGCTATGTCCATGTCAAGAAGGTTTAGATGACTTCTAAGAGGCTGTTTAAAATTAGCTTTTGGAGGTAAAATAGTCAATTTTTTGCTTAGGCTAGGCACAAAAACCGGAGTTACGCCATAGCATAATGAGGATTTTCGTAATGAGAGGCACCGACTGGATGCCACGAACTAAGGGAAAAAGGGGCATTTTTAGCCCGAAGTGCTAAATTTAAACAGCTTCTAAAATCAGAGCGCAAAGAAATGCTTTTTTTGGGATAAAAAAAAAGTTATTTATTAAAGAAATTTTATTTTGTTGTGAATAGAGGGATATATAGTGCTTTTTTAGAGATAGATTGAGGAGAGTGTAATTTTATATTTGAATATATTTTAATTACATGTTTAAATAATTTATTTGTTGGAAACTACACCCACTTGGGTGGGTGTCCCACCCTAACAACCGCGAGACCATCTCCGTTTTATCGGAATCTCATCGACAAGCCATAAGCCTGCCCCTTCAATTTCTGACATTTCAGAAAGAGAGCTATATAAATCAGGAGCTTTCACTCCCCGAATGCACCAAGCAACCGGACCGCATTGCTTTTCTGCCATTCCTATTAAAATGAAATCTACCCATGCCTACAATAAACACGAGCAAAATGAACAACCGATAACAAATAAAAATATCGAATGTAACGTCGTAGTACATACGACATTTTGCGTAAAGTACCAGAATTTTAACTTTATTCACCCATACACTAATATGGACTTAAAATCATGTTTGTATTTTGTATTGATTTACAAATACTTTACGCAATGAGGCTGTATGCAAATATAATCATAATAATTTAAAACGTAAACTTTTTGGTGTTTTTTATGCAACTTTTACGAATAAAAATTAATCTTTTCCAACATCTTTAGAAATATCACAATAATTTCTCATTTTAGCCGACCATTTTATTATATACTTTGAATCAGATAAACCTGTCTGACAAGGTCACGTAGGAAGAAAAGTGATTTTTCCATGACATCGCTTGCGATATAAAACTCAATTCAAACCGTTCCAGACAAGGGCAATAACATGCTAAGATTAAAAAATATACTAATTTTCGGAGGATTACTGTTTTTTTGTAACAATATCATTGCGCAAAAAGCGGAGTTGCAAATCAAAGTCTATGGCTTTGAGGAGGGACTTTCTCATAGAAATGTTTTTAAAATCCAGCAAGATCCCCTAGGCTTTATATGGATCGCTACCTTCAAGGGACTAAATCGGTTTGATGGTAAGGAGTTTACCCGATACCTGACGGATGCAAAGGAGAATACCATTCTGGATAATTTTGTCGAAGATATTCTAATTTCCGAAGATACCCTGATCTGGATGGCTGGAAACAGTTTCGTTTCTGTACTTGACCCGTTAACCAATGCGGTGGCAAAAATCGAAACGGATAGTAGCAGTGTCTTGCACAAGGGAAAGGGAAAACCGCTTGGATTATACGCTGATCACAACAACCGAATCTGGACAGCAGCCTATAGCATGAAGTCCGGAAAATCTTATCTCCAGTTTATCAATAAGCAAAATCAGTTGCAGGATGTCATGCCTTGTGAGGGCAATTTTATGCGGCGGGCTATCCTTGGCAAGGAAGGGCATCTTTTCGTGAGTTTTATTGAAAATAATATCAGGGAACTGGATGAAAATGGCAATTGGGTCAAAGATCATCAGTTCGAAAATATCAATGAGTTTGACGGGCCATCTTGGGTGACACAGATGCAGTTGCAGCCAGATGGTACGCTTTGGGTATTGTTTTCTAATGGTAGAATTTATTCTCGTGCTCATAATGTTGCAAATTTTGAATTACATCCTGTTAGTCAAATGCTTTATACACCCGGCAATAAGTACAATACTTTTCTAGTAGAAGAAAATGGTGATTTATGGATTGGGGGTATTAATGCATTGTGGCGATATACCCAATCAACCGATGAGATTTTTAATTATAGCCAAGATGTCAAGGAGTTTACCAAGAATAGTTGCAATTTCAGACATATCATCAAAGATATTTCTGGTGTGATCTGGGTGGCATCGGATTACGGTGCTGTAAAAATTGTAAATAATAACAAA
>JAHDGC010000227.1 GCA_020627865.1 Saprospiraceae bacterium
GTTATTGTTTTTAGTTTTGTTTTGTGTAAATCTATAAACTTGGGAACCTAGCTTCAAACTAGCTCCCAAGCTGACACACAGATGAGTATTTCTGTTCCTTATGCAAAAGTCGTAACAAATAGAGGTCAATTAAAAATTGACCGACAAAAAATTATGGTAATTCCTTAATTATGAAAATTCAGATTCAGACTTTTGCTACTATTTCCTATTCCCTGCCACCACCATCATCCTTCTTCTTTTTCTTAAACGGATTAAACTTATCCAGCTTATCCTTGACTTTATCCTTCACCTCTTCCGTTTTGCCTCCAAGCACTCGATCAGCTTGTTCCTTAACCTTGTCTCCAACCTTATCTTTTACCTCATCGCTAACCTTATCCTTCACTTTTTTCTCCAATTCCGCTTGTGCTTTCTTGCGGGCTTCGGCAGCTTTTTTGCGAGCTTCTTCTTCCAATTTTCTTTTGGCCTCTTCTGCTCTTTTTTGGGCCTCATCTTTGGCCTTTTGTGCGGCAGCGTTCACGGCATCCTTAGCGGCATCTTTTGCAGTATCCTGAATAGATTGTCCCTCTGTACCGAGGAATTTTAGCTTCACTTTAGGCTTGGTCATATTCCCCGCAATGTTGATGGCCACATTTACGAATTCACTTTTATTGATGTTTACCCCAACTTTAGAGGCTTCATTTCTGAGCCAGTCCATACCTGTTCCAGCTGCTTGTCCAAGCGGATTGTTTTCGATATACTTGCGGGGAACTTTTGCCTTGACATGATAATCCATATCAGTAGAGAGACTATGTCTGCCCCCAATTTTCATATCAATGTCCTTGTACTTATAATTAAAATCTTTCAGCTCGACGGCACCATTTTTAATCTCGAACCAATTTTTGGTATCCTTTATCTCTAGGGCTTTAAAATAACTTACATTCAACTTGTTGCCAACTTCTTCCAAAGGTTTAAAGTTTTTAATGACACCTTTGAGGGTTTGCATAAAGCCATCTGCATTTAGGCTATTGAAATCCGGAACCATGTCTTCTCCCAGCTTGCCATTCAAAGACATTTTGGTGTTGAAGTTGCCTTCAATAAATTGCATGATGGGTACTAATTGTTGGACAGTGTTCAGTTTTTCAAAGGTTTGTCGGAAACTCATACTTTGAACATCATAATCCAGATCGAAACCGGGGTTCTTTTTATCGCGGCTGTCATAACTTCCGTTCATATTTACTTTACCGCCTAGGGTTCGGGCACTTACATTTTGCAACTTAGCTTGCTCATCTTCAATAGCAATTTTACCACGCATGTCTTTTAAATCCATGTTGGTATAAATCACCTTTCCGATGTTGGTATTGAGGTCGATGTCCATGTTTTCAGGAACGAGGTATGCACCTGCCGGTTCTTCACTACCCATGCTCATGTTGACGGGTCTTGCTTCTCCATCGGTGGTGGCCATCAGTTCATTGAGGTCGAGTAAGTTGGAGTTTAGATTAATGTTTCCAGTAAGGGTTTCATTTTCAAAAACGTAATCAAAAACGTTGTTGATTTGGCCGGAAATGGCAACATCACTCTGACCGATTTTTGTTTCAAACTTGTCAAACCGAAATTTTTCTGGTGTAAAATTGCCGATTGCGATTACATTGTTAAGATTATATACATCATAATCCATTTTTTTGAAACGGGCATCAACCGAGAAGTCAAAACGATCAAAAACGGCTTCCTCCGTTCCCGTTGTTGTTTGTGTAGCAGTACTGTTCGAGTTGGTGCTTTCCGTCATCCATTCATTGACATCAAAATAATTACTTTTTATAACAAATTTCCCACGCATGGTCTTTTCAGGAGAGAACCAGGCCAACATATTATCAATGCTCCCTTCCCCACGCAGGTCACTTTTCCCTAATTTTGCATCCAGCCGGGTAACATTGACCTGCTTCGGTGTAAAATCCATATCCATGTGATCCAGCAATACCTTGGGCATGCCGTCAGCATGGTATACAATATTCGTGGCTTTAAAAACGCCCTGAATGTCAATGTTTTCATAATCCTGACGATCTACCTGAGACAGTTTTGTATTGGTCACAATATCTGCATTAATGATCCCTGACATTTGCTTGACACCTTCTACGGGGAAAGCTTTTGCCAAGTCCGCGAGGTTCAGAATTCCTTTTATTTTAGCATCCACATCCGGATCAGAAATCGGAGTTTTCAATTTGAATTTTGCTTCAAATGGGTTTTGTCCCAATACCATTTTAAAGTTGGGAATATCAATTTGCATTCTATCCAAATCGCTGGACGGGCTGTTGATGTTTACCACAGTAGCAATGTCTTGAATCCCCATTGGCAAGTCCGGATATTTAAAGCGACCATTGTCTACTTCAAGATTTAATTTAAAAGCAGGCATTTTATTTTTCGCTGCATTGAAGGTGCCTTTTGCATTTCCGGCCAGTTTAATTTTGCCATCAGCATCGACACCTTCAAAATCTTTGGAGTAAGAACCAGGAATCAAAGAAAGCAAGTTCTTAAAGTTATCCCCAGGCGCATCAAAGCGCAAATCCATGATGACATCATCTCCGGAGAGCTGTACGGTACCGTCCGTGTTGAGTTCAAGGGAATTCAACAGCAGCTTGTTATCTTTTATGGTGAATTTACTGTTAGGTAAATCGGCATTCAGCGTCAAATCCAAATTGCCATCGGCCTTGCTGAGGTATTTCACACCGCTACTTTTTGCCGTAAGGTCAGTAAAGTTGGTTTGGGTCACAATATCAAAAACATCCTGAGAGAAGTCGGCCTGCCCTGAATGGTTTAATTTTTCAAGGTGAAGGAAGACATCTCCAGCCCTATCGTCATAGGTTATCTTTCCATTCTTGATTTCATATTCCTCCAGTTTAACCTCGAACTTGGTGGGTTCTGTCGGTGCTTCGGCTTCCGTTTCTCCCGACTCTTTCATCACCAAGTAATTGGCCTTTCCGTTTTTCAAAACCTTGACATGGATTTCCGGATCGTCAAGGTATATACCATGTACTTTAATATTGTCTTGAGATTGTATAACAGACATCAAATCAAGGCTGAAATCAAGGTTGCCGATTTTGGCCAGCGGAATCCCTTCAAACTCATCTTTTCCGACAATGGAGAAATCCTTTAAGCCAAAGCTTAGTTTTGGGAAATTGCGGAATACGGAAATACTGACATCCTCGAAATCTATTTCGGCGTCCAGCATTTTGTTGACATCCGTTTTAATATAGCTGACGATTTCATCTTTATAGAATGTTGGAATAACTATTGCGGCACATATTACCAATAAGAGTAAAAAGATGATGGCGAAAAAGAGTCGCTTGATTAACTTCATGACCAAATATTTTATGCGCTGACAAAGCAGGCAAAGTAATGAATTATATGATAAGGGACTTGGAAAATAATAATCTACGCACCTGACGGCTTCTTTTTCCTTTATGCGTTGTTAAATTTTTTAGCCGTAGCTAGGCTATGCCGAAAAAATAATCTCGTCATTTTACGTACCTTATTAATTGCCAACTCCCTAAATTAACGATTAATTGATACTTTAGTTGCTATCCTTTTGTTATAATGCAGCTAATTTAAGGAGATCGCAACAATAAAATAGCTGCTTTAACAGAAAATTAAAATAGTTTTATTTTTAATATACTTGTTTGGGATAACTCGTTTTTGCCGGAATGTGTTTGTCAAATCCTTTAGGGCGGTTTTGGCTAATACTTATGCTATCTCATCAGATATGTGCAAGATCAAAATGAGTTAATTTGACCTAGGTTATGAACTGCCGATTGGCAAGTGCGTACCTTTTACTTTTACCTTTTTTATTTTTACTCGATACTAAGTCTTTTCTTTGTGAAAAAATTTATATATTTCTGATTCAATCAAATTAATTAATATTATTTTATGTTGATGGATAAAAAGGTGCAGGAATATCTGTATATAGATAGCGATGAAGCATTGGAACAATTTCGTACTGAAAATCAAGGTATTGAATGGCTTGGAATTGATACCGAATTCGTCGGGGAACGTCGGTTCGTAACCTTATTGTGCCTCGTTCAGGTGGTTACTGAAAAGGGTTTGTACATTATTGATGCGCTTGAGGTCAATGATTTGGCACCTTTGCTGGATTTTTTGGTGGATGAGCGTGTTTTGAAAATAAGCCATGCCGGAGAAAATGATTATCGCCTTTTTAACCAGCTTTTCGGAATTATTCCCAAAAATATATTTGATACCCAGATTGCTGCGGGCTTTTTGAATTATAATTATCCGATTTCTTTTAGCAAATTGGTTGGGAAAGAATTGAATGTTCGGGTGAAAAAAGGCTATACCGTTTCTGATTGGGAATCCCGTCCTATTGCGCCAAAACAATTGAAATATGCCTTGGATGATGTCCTTTATCTGGAGCAACTTTGGACTAATTTAAGGCGAAAATTGGAAAAACTGGGTCGAGAATCGTGGGCAAAGGAAGAATTCGAAAAGTTGGAAAATCCCGCTTATTATGTTAAAGATCCCAATAAAGAGGCATTAAACAGTAGCTTGATGCGTGGTGTTCCTTTGCAGGAAAAGGCGTTTTTGTTGCGAATTTACAAGTGGCGGACGGCAGAAGCAAAACGGAAAAATTACTCAAAAGATATGGTTTTGCCAAATAAACATATTGCTTTTATCGTAAGAAATATAAATTCAGGTAGAAATGCCGCAAAGGTGAACCGGAGGATTCCGAATAAGGTTATTCAGCAACATTGGAGTACTTTCAGCGAGCTATACAGTAAGAAGGTAACGGATGAAGAGCATGCAACGCTCAAAAAGTTTACTGAAATGCAGGAGCTTGATTTCGTGACAGAAACTATGCTGGAAATGATTTACCTCATTGTTAAGTATAGGTGTCATAAAGAAGGAGTTGCGCCGGGGCTTGTTTTTTCTAGGACAGCCTTCAATAAGATGAAAGAATCCAACGATTATGTAGATGCGAGTCTTGAAACAGGGTGGCGGAAAGATTTATTAGGGGATTTGTTGACAGATTGGCTGAAAAATCGGGATAAATTGGAGTTGGTTACGGAAAAGGATCGGTATGTGATGAAGAAGGTGGAGAAGTGATTTGGATAGGGGCAATGAAAGCTAGTGCTTAGCTTCAAATAACCACTAGCTTTGATAAAAATATATGAGTCAGATAACGCTATTCGTAAAAACGGATAGCGTTTTGCTTTATTGGAACCACTCCATAATTTTTTCATACCGCTTATTAATGCTTATGACACATTTTTGTCATGTGAATTGTTTTTTCTGTGTAACTTTGAATGCCCTTGAAACCGTTTGCTCACAAATCAATACCGTTTTCTGATATGTTTAAAAAATTGTATCGTAGGATATTATAAATAATAATAAAAAATACATTTCTTTTTCTAATTAGATGTCGCCGCTTTCTCGTATTTTAATACCGGAATAACATATGATGATATTTTGGTATGGTTATTGAAGTTATAGTATAATAATTTTTTAACATACATATATTCCTGAGAATAATCCCGCACGTAGAGAATACCCAGATGTTAAAGGGCTTGTTTAAAAAGTAGAAACAAAAAATCTAGAACAGCAAGCCTTTAAAATTTATTGAACAAACACACAACGGAAATCTAAGCGATGCCTAAAGACTTTCCTTTTTATCAACAGCTTGACTCCATGGACTGTGGGGCCACCTGTCTGCGCATGATTGCTCGGTACCACGGGCGTCATTTCACGCTCGACTACTTGAGAGATATAAGTAGTATGGACAGGGAGGGTGTGTCTCTACTTGGGATTAGTGACGCCGCTGAAGCTATTGGCTTCCATACCTTGGGAGCGAAGGTGCCCTATGAAAAATTAATGGACGATGTTCCACTGCCATGTATCGTACATTGGAGGCAGGAACATTTCGTCGTGGTATACGAAGCTACAGAAAGCCATGTTTGGATTGCAGATCCAGCACTTGGCAAATTTAAACTCACCAGAGAAGAGTTCTCGGATGCCTGGATCAGCACGGTTCACGATGGTCGAGATGTAGGTGTAGTATTATTGTTGGAGACAACGCCTGAATTTTACAACGAAAAAGGGCAGGAAGAAAGGCGAACTGGATTGCTCTATCTGCTGGGTTATGCCAACCAGTACAAGCTGCTGATATGCCAGTTGTTTCTGGGCTTGTTTTTCGGCAGTTTACTATTGTTGGTTTTCCCTTTTCTCTTGCAAGCCATTGTAGATATTGGAATAAAAAATCAGGATATTAATTTTATTGTACTGATCCTTTTTGCCCAATTGATTTTATTCTTCAGCAAGACTTCCGTAGAGGCTATTCGAGGTTGGATTTTGCTACATATCGGCGCGCGCGTAAACATTACTATCGTTTCAGATTTTTTACTGAAATTGATCAAGATGCCGATGCGTTTCTTTGATTCTAAAATGACGGGAGATTTGATGCAGCGAATCAGCGATCATCAGCGGGTAGAGCAATTCTTGACTTCTGCTTCTTTGCAAACCATTTTTTCCTTGTTTAATTTTTTGATCTTTGCAGCTATTTTAGCTTATTATAGTTGGACGATCTTTTTTGTTTTTATTATCGCAACGGTATTGTATTTTGTATGGATTAGGATTTTCATGCAAAAAAGGAGGGAGTTAGATTACAAGCGTTTTGATCGACTTTCTAAAAATCAATCGAGTTTGATGGAGCTGATCGCGGGGATGATGGAAATCAAATTGCACAATGCAGAGAAGCAACGTCGGTGGGCGTGGGAACGGGTACAAGCTCGACTTTTTCAAGCGAGTAAGGAGTATATGGGCATGGAACAATGGCAGCGCTCTGGAGCTAATTTTATCAATGAATCCAAAAACATTCTGATTTCTTTTGTGGCTGCAAAATCCGTTATTGATGGTACGATGACCTTAGGTATGATGCTTTCCATTCATTATATTTTGGGACAATTAAACGGGCCGATTGAACAGTTTATTGATTTTGTGAAGTCGGCGCAGGATGCCTCTATTAGTTTGGAACGGATGCAGGAAATCCATAATAAGGATATAGATGATGAAGAAATGAATAAGCGGAACTATCTACCGGAAGAAAGGGAAATAGTTTTAAAAGATGTTACCTTTCAGTATGGGGGAAAGCATTCCAATACGATTTTAAATGGTTTGGATTTGGTGATTCCGGAAGGGAAGACCACGGCGATTGTAGGATCAAGTGGGAGTGGTAAAACAACTTTGTTAAAACTATTGTTGAAGTTTTATGAACCTGTAAGTGGGGAAATTACAGTTGGGGATGTTCCGCTTAAAGATATTCAGTCAAAGGTTTGGTTGAAAAACTGTGGCGTGGTGATGCAAGATGGATACATTTTCTCCGAAAGTATTGCACGGAATATTTGTATGGATGATGAATTGATTGACAAAAAAAGATTATTGGAAGCCACAACCATTGCCAATATTCATGGGTTTATCGAATCGTTACCCTTAAAGTATAATACCAAAATAGGACAGGATGGGCTTGGTTTGAGTAAAGGGCAATTGCAACGTTTGTTGATTGCTAGAGCCATTTATAGAGATCCGGATTTTCTGTTTTTTGATGAGGCTACCAACGCGCTGGATGCTTACAATGAAATGATGGTGATGGACAGCCTTGAACTTTATTTGAAAAATAAAACCGTCGTCGTTGTTGCGCATCGTTTGAGTACGGTAAAAAATGCGGATAAAATTATCGTGTTGGAAAAGGGGGAAATTATTGAAGAAGGTACCCATGAGGAGTTGAGAGCGAGAAGAGGGGCATACTATTATTTGGTTAGAAATCAGTTGGAGTTGGGATTGTGATAAATGAGTGAATAATAAAATGGAAGACCACCAAAACATAGAAATCAGGAGCGAAGAAGTCCAGGAAATTCTGGGAACGCCGCCCCGCTGGATCGTCCGGTGGGGGACGACCTTTGCTGTGCTCTCTGTAGTGATACTTTGTTTTGTGGCATGGCTGATCAAGTATCCGGAAACGCATAAAGTGCCTGTTGTGATTACGACAAGCTCTCCAGCTGTTGCGGTGAAGGTCGAAGAAGATACAGAGGTAAATATATTGTTAGTAAAAGCCGGTGAAAAAGTGGGTGGTGGTGATGATTTAGCCGTTGTGAATACGCAGGCCGATTATCAGGATTTAAAAAACACCCTGAACGAATTTAAAAACATTTTGCAAAATGATGCGGTGCCGGGCAAGTTAGAATCCTACCGTCCGGATAAGACAAGGAATCTCGGAGAGTTACAAGCGGATTATTTGTATTTTCTTAAATTATATGATAGGCGATTTTCCATAAGATCTAAAAGCGACAAATCGGTGACGCTGCTCGCTCTCGAAAAGGAAAAAGAAAACATCGAGTCCAATATTGACCTTTTGGAAATGAGGGAGGAACTTGCCCTGCAAGAACAAGAAGTTGCCGATATGGCTTATGAAAACCAAAAGCGGCTTTATGGTGAGAAGAAAACAACACTTGCACGATTGCAGGCTGCTAGGGCTGACCAATTGGCGAAGCAACAGTTGTTAAAGACAATCAATGAAAATATTATCCTCAAAGAAAAAGAAATTATTGATTTAGAGCAAAAAAATATTGAGACCCAAAATTCCTTTCAAGACAACGACAACAATGATTTGATTGCCATAAAATCCAGCATGAGTGCCCTTCATCATGAAATGGAACTTTGGATAGATGAGCATACCATTCTTGCGCCCATTTCCGGACAGGTAAAGATGCCCGAAGATGGTGCAAAAACCAAATTGGAAAAAGGGGAGTCCTTATTGGCGATTGCTCCTCAAAATTCGAAAGGGCAGCGCATCATCGGAAAAGTTGAATTGAACAAATCTTTGTTGCCTAGAATTAAACCGGGACAACGGGTCGTCATTCATCTGGATGGTTATCCTTATCTGGATTATGGTAGCTTCGAAGGGGAAATTGGGGCGAAAGCCGTTCAGCAAAAAGGAGTTTATATCGTAGAAATCAACTTGCCGAGAGGACTAGAAAGTAGCCACAACAAAAATATTAAGTTTGAACAAGGGCTAACGGGACAAGCCGAAATTATCCTCGAAGAAAAACGATTGTTAGAAAAAATATTTCAGGAATTTATTAAGTTTTTTAAGGGGTAGTACAAACCTCCGGGATACTCACTATTCCAATAACTTAACTTGAAGATGGATGCATTAGTAAAATTATTGCGTTTGATTGTTAAGTTTTTGTAACAATGATTTTGCATTATCTATATTATCTGCATTGGGGTTATTTTTATTTATGATCTCTTTGAGTATTTTTTTCGTTTCCTCAATATTGTCCCTTTTAAAATATAGTAGGGCTTTGTACCATTCTGCGTTTGTTTTTGCTTTTTTTGCTCTAGTCGATCGGGCTGACCGTGACTCATCCAATAATTGATTAAATGTTTCTAAGGATTTATCAAGTCGATTGGTTTCCGTTTCACAAATGGCTTTGACAAGTAGGATTTCTTCTTTAATTCCATCTTTGGG
>JAHDGC010000228.1:0-816 GCA_020627865.1 Saprospiraceae bacterium
TCTCCCCCTCGGGAGGGGGCGGGGGGAGGACTTGTGCAACCAATACTTAAATATTGATGAATCATTTTGCTCCCTATTTAATTTACAATCAATCAAATATATCACGCACTCAAATACTTTATTCGTTAAAAATGAGCAAAAGGACGAACTGCCCTTTTGCTCACTAATGCATTATCTTTCCAATACGAGGAATCCAGATTGCGAGGCTTCACCGCCACCAAAATTAACGACGTAGAAATAAGTACCTACCGGAAGATCTTCTCCGTTGTACAATCCACTCCAGTTATTTTGATAAGATGAACTTCTGTATACCTCATCTCCCCATTGGTTGAATACCGAAACTTCGGCATCAGGGAAACGTCCGGTTCCAAGACAAGGAATCACAAACGCATCGTTCACACCATCATTATTTGGTGTAAAGATCGTTGGGATCACACAACCAGCATCATCACCTACGGTAAGGGTCACGGTCGTTTCTGTACATTCATCTGGGCAATCTGCTAAGCAAATGCTGTAGGTAAAGGTTTCAGTACCGACAAACCCAATATCTCCGGTATAGGTAAACGCACCATTAGCACCAACCGCTAATTCACCATTGCTCGGCCCATCAATTACAGAAACCACAAAATCTGCGTCCGTAACATCATTGTCCGCAACATTGAAATCAAGGGAACCATTAAAAGGAACATTGTAACTATCCGCATTGGCTTCTGGCGCCATTAACAAGGTAACGATCACGGTATCCACAGAGAATACGCCACACTCTGGTGTACTTAGACTCCAGAGCAAGATATTTTCACCCGGTTCTAGATCATT
>JAHDGC010000228.1:826-9479 GCA_020627865.1 Saprospiraceae bacterium
AACTACTGTAGAGAACTGGTTCGGAGTAAAGATGTCGATATCCAAATCAGGAGAACTCCATGTTCCTACGCCACCAATAACAGTAGCAGGAACAGCCACTAATTCTGCTTCCATATCACCACAAGTGGATACATCCGCACCACCGTCGGCAAAGTTACCAGCATTCGTCACCATAACAACAACCTCATCAGAGTCAAACTCTCCACAACCATTGTTACTCAATGTCCAAGTAAAACCATACATACTACCCGGTACAAGTCCGGTAACCTCTGTATTTGGATCCAATGGATCAACAATCTCGACACCCAACGCTGCCTGACTGCCTTCCTGACTCCACTCTCCAAACCCAGTCGTTGGCAAGCTAGAATTCAATGTAGTGCTCGTAACATTACAAACTGTAATATTCTCACCAGCATCTGCTACTTCTGTAATAGCATCTACAAATACCTGAACCTCATCTGTAGCATAGCCCATACAAGCTCCATTTGATAATACCCATGCATAAGTGTATACATTTCCTCCGGCAAGACCACTTACTGCGGTAGAAGCTGAGGTAGCATTGGCAATCAATGAGAATGGCCCGCCTGTTTGTACCCACATTCCGGTACCTTGTGTTGGCTCAGTTGCGTTTAGATTAATCGCAGCACCATCACAAATTTGTATGTCAGCACCGGCATTAGCAGCCTCGTCTGGCGCTTCGTTGAAAGCAACGGCAGTTGGAACAGAACCGGTAGAACTACAGCCATCCAAATCCGCAACAACGTAGTAATTATAAATGCCTTCCATCAAGCCAGTAAAGTCCGTCAATGTCAAATCCAATGCTGGAGTCGGGCCTCCAACCTGCTCATCCGTTATCGCATCAAACCAAGTATAGGTCGCACCCGGAATCGCGGATGTCGGTGTAACAGAAAGCACTAAGGAAGCATTACCATCATCCAAACAAACTGGGCCATCATTAGTCACGATTGGCGCGACAGGTCTTGGATTCACCTCAACAATAACCGGCATAGAAATGTCAGACGCACAACCACCTAATGTCACCTCAACGGTGTAGGCTCCGGCATCATCCAAATCTGCATTGAAAATCTGTGGATTCTGTAGCGAAGAGTTAAACAAGTTCGGACCAGACCACAAGTAAGTTGCACCCGGAATAAGCGGTGTAGATAATTGTATCACATCACCTTCACAGACCGGCGTATTAGAAGTTGCAATCGGGGAAGAAGGCAAGGTAGAAATCGCTACATCAATCGGAGAAGATGCATTGGAAGAACAACCGTCAACGGCAACAACCAAGCTATATTCACCAGAATCATTCATCGTTGTAACAGGAAGGGTCAATACAGGCGTAGAAGTCGTAATCGCTCCAAGCGGTGTTGTCCAGTTATAGACCACACTGGAACCACTGTATGCATTCGCCGTGATGGTCAACACTTCGCCTTCGCAAAGGAAAGCAGGGCCATCAAGTAGCGGTGTTTCAGGAGCGTCCGTAATGTTCACAACGGTTGTCATGGCGTTAGATTGGCAACCTGCCTGATTCGTAACGTAAACAGTATAAGAACCATTATCTAAAGAAGTTCCGAAAGGCAATATTGGCATCTCATCCGAAGAGGTAAATCCATTTGGCCCGACCCAAGTATAATCATACTCTTCGTCCGGCGGGAAAACCGTTGGAGAAATCACAATATCGACCGTTCCGTTCGCACAAGACATTCCGTTATTACTCACCGCAGTGACTACAGGAGCAAAATCTATATTTACAGTTGTACTTGCCGTAGCGGTACAACCACTAGGATCAGTTATCGTCAAGGCATAAAGCCCAGCATTCAGTCCATCTACATCATTGATCACAGGACTCATTAAATTAGACATGAATCCATTAGGGCCTTCCCAGTTGTACGTCACGCCTGGGGCAGCCGTTGTAGAAAGCTCGATATTCTCTCCCTCACAAACTTGATTATCCGTCATGATAACCGGTGGCGTTGGAGCATCATCCACATTAATGACCACAGTCATCGGAGCAGAAGAACAATCAGCCGCATTCGATACCACTACGGTATAAGAACCATTATCCTCCTCAGAAACACCCGGAATGACTGGATTCGCATCGAAGGAAACAAAGCCGTTCGGCCCTGTCCAGCTATACAGGTAAGTACCATCATCATCAGGAGAGACATCAATAATAAGTGTTGCATCTTCTACCCCTGAAACACAGCCAGAGATAGAACTCGTAACCGAGTTAATTACAGGTGTAAACAATACAGAAACCATTGTGCTACCAGAACCTGTACAACCGTCAAAATCTGTAATAATCAAGTTATATAAACCATCATTTGTCAAGGAAGCATCCAAGATTAATGGATTTTGCTCTGTAGAAGTGAAGTTATCTGGACCAGACCAGTTATATGTTGCCCCCGGTAATGCCGGAGCAGAAAGCTGAATATTATCCCCTTCACAAACTGGGCTATCACTTTGTGGCCCGGCAGCTATCGGATCATTGATCACAACATTTACCGGATCAGATGGCATGGAAGGACAGCCGGCATTGTCATAACAAACCAATGTCCAAATCCCTTCGTCATAAGCACTATTGCCTTCCGGAATCGAAGTATTAGGAACAGTTGTGACCAACAATGGATTCTCCAAGGTTAGCGGGCTATCCCCATCCGGACCAACCCAAACATAAATATCACAAACAGAACTTGTACTCAACATGATGTCTTCCCCTGGGCAAATAGGCTGTGCTGCCACAAGGCTAGGCGCATCCCCTGCATCGTTAATCTGTACGAATACAGTATCTGTAGCCGTACAACCTTCCGCATTTGAAATAGTCAGGATATAATTACCAGAAGCAAAAGACGGTGCATTGGTAATCACCGTTGGATATTGTTGATTCGAGCTATATCCATTCGGCCCTGTCCATTGATAAGAAACATAATCTGCTTGGGCATTATTGACAACTAAGGTAATATCATCTCCCACACATGCCGGATTTGGCGAAGCAGAAATCATCGGGAACGCTAATGGTATCGCCCCCTCAACAGCAACAGACACTGATGGGCTAGAAGTACAATTTTCATCTGAAATAATTGCATAGTAACTATTACTACCTTCCATTCCGGGGAAAGAAACTGTAGGAACATCCGTTATGGCAATAACTACATCTGCGCCTCCAGTACCCAATGGCTCCTCATCTTGATACCATAACCAACTTGGATTGGTTCCTACGAATCCAGAAATATCTGTAAGTGTAACCATATCCGTCGGGCAAATCGGAGCTGTCGTAATTTCTAAAACTGGTGTTGGTAGCGAAGCACTACCGACATTGATATTATACGTACAAGTTCCAACATTACCATTCTCATCATAAACCGCATAAGTAATCGAGTTGTTACCCGGGTTTAGGACAACCTCCGGATCAGAACCATCATTCGGGAATGGCGTTGTTTCTACTGTAGTCGGGCCAGATACGGCATAAGTTACAACGGCAGCAGAATAAGAAAGCTCCATGTAAATATTACTATTCGGATCTGTTATCGTACCTTCAAAACCGTTGTAAGTATTCGTACCAAAAACACATGGGTTAACCCCTTGATCGTCATTATTCCAATCTTGGTCTGCACTAGCCGTAATATTCGTAGTCGTATTGGCAAGCGCCGTTATATTTACAGTTCCATCAGCGGCCCAAGCTTGCAACTGCGCCATAGACACATTAAATGTAGTAGGGACAAAACTTGAACAGGTAGCCCCTGATCCAGAAACCGTATTAGTCACACCAACTAAATAGCCTTCTACACTAATGGTAAAAAATTCAGTAGTAGGATCATCTATATCGGCTTGAACATATACAGTTAAGGTACCATCTCCGGTTGGAGGCGGATAATTACCAAAGAAATCAACGGCAACATCATTGGCAACGAAAGCGTCCAAGTTCGGATGCTCGTCAAAAGTGATGCTTTGTACCATTGAAGTCTGGTTATAATCAGAAAGGAATCCACAATTATCTGTAATCCCTGTCGGACGTACTAAAGTAGCATTTTGCGGGAAACAGTCTGTTGAAGGAATCGCAAAATCAGCCGGACAAGCAACTGTTGGCATTTCGTTATCAATAATATTAACAACAAAGTTACAGTAGCTATCATTCCCGGCGCAATCTATAGCTTGGTAAGAAATCTGGTTCGCACCTACAGGCAATGTTACGGTATTAGAAGTAATTGGCCCAGGGATATAAGCTCCACCATTTACACTATAAGAGAACTGAATATTGTTTGGTGATTGTGTACTGAACTCTAAAACAGCTTCGGCAGTACTTCCACCACAAATATCATTCACGGCAAACTGACCGGGTAATGCTGGAATGTTCGGTACCAATGTAATCGTTAATTCTCCATCTAATCCCCAAGTATTTAACTGACTCTCTGTTATGATAATCGCATTATCAGAAGTGGAAGAATTCCCACATTGTAATGGAATACCATCGCTATCCAATGTTGGCGTTGTTACGCCCAATGTTGTACCATCTTCTCCTTGAATATAGAAAAATTCGGTTGGTTCTTCTCCATCAACATTTTCCAAGTTGATGATCAGTGTAGCAGAACCAACGGCGGCCGTTGGCGGTACGGGCAATCCAGTAAATGTCATAACCACTGCATCAACGGGAACTTCAATATCCCCTGGAACAGCAGAGGTGATCGGTGCACTGATGAAAGCAGGGCCGTAAGTATTCATAATACTTTCACATTCTTCCGAAATGACCGGAGTAGGAAGCATCGCCGTTCCTTCGCATGTACCCGGTGTAACATCCACATTCATATCCGAAGGACAGAAAGTAAAAATTGGTTCTGTATTGTCTGTAATGGCGAAAGTTGCTGTCGTCACCAAGGCATTATTACAATCATCGTAAGCAACGAAATCCACCGTTTCTGAACGATACATGCCCTGCATCGGAGAAGGGCAAGTTGCCAAATCAAATCCACCTGGATCAAGACCCGGCCAAGTACTAGGATCATTTAATTGATAACTTCCCGGTACAGCAGCAAACCACATCGGTGTGCTACAATTATCGGTAACTACTGCTCCTGCATTATTAGTCAGCCATGCGGCAAAAGCGACTTGAGCATTCATGTTCATAGCACACGGAATAGATTCAGATTGTGCAGGTACGGTAAGCACAGGAATTTCAGTATCTTCTACGGTAATCAATTGTTGTGCAGCAGTACCGTTGCCACAGGCATCCGTTACCGTCCATGTTCTGGTAATCAAGAAATTATTGCCACAAGAAAGGGAAATTATGACATCGGTATAGTTAGTTTCTGGTTCTGGGTCACAGTTGTCAAAAATACCACTCGGAGAGCCTGTAATCGTAAGATCGGCCACTTGCGAGCATTCAATCGTAATATTTGCAGGAGCGGAGAACGCAGGCTGCGTCGTATCCTGTACCACGATAATTTGTGTATATACATCAACATTACCACAATTATCTGTTGCAGTCCATGTTCTATTCAAGGTAAAGTTATAATGTGCACAATCATTAATATCTGGATTGGCAGTACTCAATTGTACAAAGTTTATTGTAACATCTGCATCACAATTATCCGTTGCCGTAGGAGCAGCGGGAGCAGGAACAGCATTACATTCTACCGTCATATCTGCTGGAAGGCCAGCCAATACCGGAGCAGTATTATCTATAACAGTAATCACCTGAGAAGCCATTGAAGAATTACTACAGGCATCTGTCGCCGTCCAAGTTCTGATAACAACATAACTATTCAAACAAACTAAGTTCGTCGTATCAGCAGACATCGTAATCACAACATCCGTATCCGCAGTACAATTATCTGTAGCAAGTGGAGACAATACCAAACCAGCATCACAATCTACTGTAATATCTCCCGGTACATTCACCAAAACAGGAGCTTCATTATCCAGAACGGTAACAATCTGTTGAGCGGTTGCAGAATTGCCGCAGTCATCCATTGCTGTCCAAGTTCTTGTAACTACATATTGGTTTGGACAACCTAAAGAAACCACATCGTCACTAAAAGTAATATCAACAACAGGATCACAACTATCTGTAGCAGTTGGTGTACCTGCAACGCCAGCATCACAATCCACCGTAACATCCGCAGGAACGTTACTAAGAATCGGAGGTGTATTATCCATCAATCTAAAATCAGAAGTACTGGTAGAAGTATTACCACATTCATCCTCTGCGATAAAGGTCACCGATGCTAGCCATGCAATACCATTTGAACATCCCGTATTGGGCACAATCACAGGATATGGCCCCACGCCAACTACACCAGATCCGCTATCACCGTGAGACGTTGTCCAAGTATAATTTGTCATATTAACCATGCCACAACCATCAGAGGCCATTGCACCCGCAGTATTGTTAATCCAAGCTTCTAGGTTTATTTGGTCATCTCCACCACCACACTCTTCTATGGTTGTTGCGGTTGTTGGATTGATTACCGGAGAGATATTATCTACAGTATAGTAAGTTGCTGTTGTAGAAGCCGTGTTGCCACAGGCATCTGTTACAGTAAAGATCACCGTTTCTGATCCGGCATTTCCACACGTCGGTGTAAACCCAAGGGAAACATAAGACCAAGAAGAAGCAGGATCGGAAGTTACTGCATTATTAATAGGAGAACAATTATCACTAGCTGTCGCGCCTCCCCTACTGTCTAACCAAGCAGCAAGGCTAAGGGTAGCATTTTCACATTCTACGAAAGCATCTGTAGCAGGATTTACAATCACAGGGTTTTCATTATCCAAAATCGTAAATGTTCCAGTTGTTGTGGCCATCAAACCACAGGCATCTGTTGCAGTAAAGGTAACCGTTACACCACCACTGGCACCACAACCATCTGACATATTTCCACTATAATCATTTGTCCAAGTTACGGCACTACAATTATCCGTTGCTACTGCCCCTCCATTATTCGCTAACCAAGTATTTAAATCTGTATTATTGCCACTACCATCACAAGCAACGGACAAGTTCGAAGCATTTGTTGAAATATTAGGCGGTGTATTATCTACAACAGTAACGTTCGCTACTGCCGAGATCAACTGACCACATTCATCCCCTGCCGTAAAAGTAACCGCAGCTGTACCTGTCGCACCACATTGTCCAGACAAGCCCGTATAATTGTGGAAATAAGAAACGCCCCCACAAACATCACTGGCGACACCGCCTCCATTATTCGCTAACCAAGCCGCAATCTGGCCATCAATATCCGCCGAAACATCACAAGTGATTACTAAATCAACCGGTGGGGTATCCCAAACCGGAGCCATTGTATCTTGTATGGCAAAGACTGCCGTTGTAGAAGCCGTATTTCCACATTCATCTGTCGCGGAGAAAATAACCGTACCGGATCCCGTCGCACCGCAACCATCCGTCAAACCGACAAAGTCATTTGTCCAAGTAAGGATGCCGCCACAATCATCACTAGCCATCGCGCCACCATTTGAGTTCAACCAATTGTTCAATTCTGTTACATTACCATTACCATCACATTCTACAGTCAGGTAACTTGCAGGTGTATCAATAACAGGTGGCGCATTATCCGTAATCGTAAAAGTTCTTGTAACTGGTGTTGGATTCTCATTGCCACAAGCATCTCTTACATAAAAATCCACAGAAACATCTCCGGTATTCCCACAACTGGTTGCTTGTGAATTTGCCAAGTTTGCTCTGGTCGTCGCCAAATCCGGCTGCCCCCTGAATGACACGAAACTACAAACATCGCCTCCAGTTGCTCCGCCAGCAGTATTATACCAATCGACAAGTGCCGCATCATAATCTTGCTCACAAGCAATTGTCACATGAGAAGGGAAAGTAATGAATTGTGGTATCTCGGAATCAACAATAGAAAAATCTGCATCCGTAGAAGAAGTATTACCACAAAGGTCAGTATACGTAAATTCCACCGTTATACTGGCAGCAATAGGAGCAGGTACACCAGCCACACAACCTGCCGCAATAGCATTATTCAATGCCGTAGCCGGATCATCCGTAGTCGGATCGGAAGAAACATTCAACCCTAAAATTAGATCATTCGTATTTGTACAAACATCTTGAGCGATAGCCCCAGCACGATTAAATATCCATGTCGTCAAATCTGCAAAATTTCCATTGCCATCACATTCTACGGTTATATCTTCCGCCCCTGTCATGATATTAGGCGAGTTTAAATCCTGCACCGTAAAGTTAACCGTGATATTATCTGAATTTCCACAGGCATCCGTTACGGTATAGACCACTGCCGCATCGCCTGTCATACCACAACCATTCGCAAGCCCAGCATAATTGTTAGACCAGGTGATGGCACCACAATTATCCACTACCGTAAAATTATTACTATAATTCTGAATTTGCGTTTGCGGATCATCCCCTATTCCATTACACTGAATCGTTACACTTTGGTTATCTGCATCCGTAATGGTAATTGGATTAGAGTTGTCTACAATTTCAAAAGATGCTACTGCAGAATTAATATTTCCACAAGCATCAAACGCAAAGAAGGTCACAGGCATAGCGCCGCAACCTGCCACAAATGCCGGAGCCGTTTGTGGTGTTATAGATAAAGGCGGGAAACATCCCCCAGGGTCTGAAACTGCTGCGGTAAAAGCCGCAAGCTGTGTT
>JAHDGC010000229.1 GCA_020627865.1 Saprospiraceae bacterium
AGCCTTTCTTTTAGGATGAAAATTAGATAAATCAATCCCAAAATAGGATAAGTCTTATCTTTTTAGATAAAATCTACGAAAAAAATGGGGTTTAATTGTAGATTTATGCCTTTTACGTTATTAGAGAGCTTGTATATTGACTAACCAATATGAAGATGAGTTATAAAGATAAATGGTTTGTGATTCTAAATCCCGTAGCTTCTGGTGGTGCTGTGAGGAAAAAATGGCCGTATGTACAGCAATTGCTCAAGGAACAGGGATTGATCTACGATTTTGCTATAACAAATGGGCCGGGGCAGGCCATTGAACTTGCACGCGAAGGGGTGGAAAAAGGATACCGGAAAATTATGGCAATTGGGGGAGATGGTACCAATAATGAGGTCGTGAATGGCATTTGCATGCAAAAGGTCGTGCCCTCGCAGGAGATTGTATACACGATCTTGCCCTTGGGGACAGGGAATGATTGGGTGAAGATGTATAAAATTTCACAAGATATTCCGCAGTGTATAGCGGCTTGTAAAAAGATGAAGACAAGGTTGCAGGATGTAGGGGTGGTGAGTTATTACAAAAATGGGGTACAAAAAGAAAGATATTTTGCTAATGTAGCGGGAATGGCCTACGATGCATTTCTTTGCAATGAAGCGGCGAATCTGAAAACACGATACTTTAAACAATTCTTTTACTTATTCCTGATCTTTAAATGCTTGTTCAAGTACCAACTTCGCAAAGCTAGATTGACCTTTGACGGGCAGGTCGTCGAGGACTATTTTTATATTATCAATGCTGGCATCTGTAGATATTCAGGAGGTGGTATGCAAACGGTTCCACATGCAATTCCCGATGATGGATTATTGGCTCTAACATTTTGCAGGCGTATATCAAAGTTTAATGTCATAAAAAGTACCCCGATGTTTTATAGTGGAACAGTTGGGGAACATCCGCAGGTAACGACAGGCCAAATTAAACACCTTAAAGTAGAGGCCGTTGACGATGCACCAACACTTGTAGAGGTGGATGGCGAATTTTTGGGGGAAACCCCCGCAGAATTCTCTGTCCTTGATAAGGCCTTACAGATTATTGTGCCTTAGGTCGTTGTGTATCTCTAGGTGGCCGGATTAAAAACTAGTAAGCTTAAATTTTTTTTCAACCCCTGCCTGTTCCTGCGAACACGCAGGCAGGATTAAGGCATTAAGAAAATTAAGGAAACAAATTGTTGTTTATTTCTTAATGCCCTTAATTTCTTAATCCTGCCTGACAAGTTCACGCAGACAGGGGTTAGCAGCATTGCATGTTTTATCTTTCTTATAGAACCTGCCTGTTCCTGCGGACACGCAGGCAGGTCATTGTGTAAGTGGCTTACAAATATTACCACTTTTTTGCCTGATTACCTCTACGTTTTTATCCAAAGATCAATTTTCTTTAAAAGAAAATACCATTTTGTCTACTACCTTTCCATAAAATCACATAACTATCCTTATTTTGCAAAAAATAATTGTTTGCAAAGCTCCCACTAGCTTGAAGTTAACGGGTAGTTTTGAAAAAACTTAAATGTCTGCAAAACCATGAAAAAATGCTCCCTCCTCTTGCTCTTGTTTGCGACTACAGCAATAGCTCTATTCCTTTATCAAAACAAAACTCCTCAATCCTTCGCCTTCGATCACGGAGAAGAAGAAATTGAAGGAGAATATCCCAGCGATTGGATGTTCCTACAGCGGGCTTATCCCAACAATAATATCAACGCCGAAGCATTCCAAGAAGCACTGAAGCAAACGAAGCACGCCAAAGCGGAAGTCACACAACGAACCGCATCTACTTGGGAGCAGCAAGGCCCTTTTAATATTGGTGGGCGGATAACCGATGTGGCCATTCACCCTACTGATCTGAATACTTACTATATCGGAACTTCAGTTGGCGGTGTTTTTAAAACGACAGATGCCGGAGAAAACTGGACGCCTATGTTTGACAATATTGGTAGTCCTTCTATCGGAAATATTGCCATTTCGCAAAGTGATCCGGAAACGATTTATGTCGGAACTGGGGAAGCCAACGCCTCTGCTACGTCGGGGGCTTTCTTCGGAGATGGGATGTACAAATCAATTAATGGTGGGCAGGACTGGGAGCATATCGGCCTTCAAAATGCACAACATATTTCTAGAATTGTAGTTGACCCACAAAACCCCAACAGGGTATTCGCAGGAGCAACCGGTGTACTTTACGGCAAGGACAACAATCGTGGGGTTTACCGCACTATGAACGGTGGCGACACTTGGGAACAGATTTTCTTTTTAAGCGATTCTACAGCTTGTATAGATCTAGCCTTAAATCCTATTGATCCAAACATTATATATGCATGTATGTGGGAGCGTACCCGTGCACCTTGGCAACGGGATTATGGCGGAACGACTTCCGGCATTTTCCGGTCTGTTGATGGTGGCGAAAACTGGGAAGAATTGACAACAGGGAATAACGGATTACCACAAAGTGATGAGGAAACCGGACGCATCGGGATCGCACTTTGTGCTAGCCAGCCCGATGTATTGTATGCTAGTTTTACAACGAATTCTATTACCAATGTTTTTAATGGACTTTACAAATCTACAGACGGTGGTGACACTTGGCAACAAACCAACGATGAGAACATGGAGTTCGTCTACGCTTCTTTTGGTTGGTTCTTTGGAAACGTACGGGTACACCCTACCAATCCTGACATTGCTTTTGTCATGGGTGTTGCCCTCATGAGAACCGTAGATGGTGGACAAAACTGGGAAAATATCACCTACATGCATGTTGATCAGCATGGATTGGAGATTCATCCCGATGCACCTGATTTTATCTTGCTTGGAAATGATGGCGGTGTTTATACCAGTGAGGATGGAGGCGATAATTGGTCTCATTTTAAAAATCTACCGATCACGCAATTTTATCGGGTAGAGATTGATAATTTGCAACCGGAAATTCTTTACGGTGGCACACAGGATAACAACACTTTGAAAACACCAACGGGAGACACCGATGACTGGTTTTCGATACTGGGTGGAGATGGGTTTCATGTTGTGGTTGACCCAACAAACTCCGACATTGTGTATGCTGAATCCCAGTGGGGTAACCTTTCCCGTTCTTTTAATGGTGGATTAAGTATGCAATCTGCAATGGATGGTATTGATGATGATGATCGGACAAACTGGAATACACCGGTAGTGCTTTCTCCTTTTGACAACAATGTGCTTTATTATGGTAGCAATCGTTTGTACGTTTCTCAACAAGCAGAATACTGGACAGCCATTAGTGGAGACTTGACAGATGGGCAACATCCGAGTGGAAGCCAGTCTTTTGGAACCTTGACAACCATTGCGCCTTCTTACAATAACCTTGATGTGATTTACACAGGTTCGGATGATGGCAATGTAAACGTTACCCTTGATGGTGGTACAACATGGACGAACATTAGCGAAGATTTACCCAATCGGTATATTTCTAGGATTGCCATTCATCCAGAAGATGACCTTACGGCAATTGTTTGTTATTCTGGATACCGTTCCGTAGACTATATACCGCATATTTTGATGACTGAAAATGGTGGCCAAACTTGGGAAGATATTTCTGGGAATTTGCCGGAGTCACCCTTAAATTGTGTACTCATTGATCCAGATCAGGACAATACTTTGTATGTCTCTTCTGACATGGCAGTTTGGTATACGACAGATCTTGGTGAAAATTGGGAACTGCTGGGCAACAATCTTCCCATCACTATTTTTAATGATTTGAAATTTCATCAAGATACCAGAACGCTCGTGGCGGGAACTGCCGGAAGGTCTATTTACAGTTATCCATTGGAAAGTATTGACACGAAAGTGGCGGAAATATCCAAAGATAAAAATCAGTTTAAGGTCTTCCCTAATCCCGTGCAAGATATGTTGAATCTTTCTTTCGATTTACCAGCAGGGCAAGAAGGCAGCATTCAGTTATTTGATATGCAGGGAAAAGTGTTGCGTACTTTTCATAGTGGAAAATTTCAGAAAGGGGCTAATGTTTTTGAGTTTGAAGCTGGGCAGCTGGTTGCTGGAAATTATATTGTTAGAGTGCGGATGGCAGATTTGATTTTGAGCAGGAAGGTTGTGAAGATTTAGGTTTTCGAATAAAAAACGTAGAACCTCAATGCATTGAGGTTCTACGTTTTTTTCTAAATTAATTCCTCGTATATTCAATCGGCAAACAAATATTATCCTTGCCCACTTTTATAATCACTTCATCCGTATCCGTACAACCATTCGCATCCGTCACCTCTACAGAATATTCCATAGAATTGGCAACCGTACTTGTTGGGTCAGCAACAGTGGTACTGCTCAAGCCCATGATTGGTGACCAAACATAGCTCACACCGCCCGTCGCACCAAGCTGTACAAAACCACCCGGACACATATCTTGATCCACCCCAGCATCAGCTGTTGGCAAAGGATAAAGATCCACCTGCATTTCCGTGTATGGATAACAGCCCGCATTGCTTGGAGCAGGACTTACAATAGCGTATACATAATAACTCACCGTTGTACTTCCTGTGTTGGCCGGAAATGATATGTTGGAAAGTGTAGCATTCCCAGTCGTTGCGGAAATAGGCGCCGTTCCTAAACTGGTACCGTTGGCATAAATGGTAGCGCCATCGGTTTGTGGTGTTGTAAAATAGACAAACTCCATATTTGAGGAACTTGGCTCACTCGTTTGTACCACCAATTCTGACAAGACATCGCCAGAGCAAATACCTGCCGCACTGGATACATTATTCACCAAAGGACACTCTGGTAGGAAACCAAATTCATAACTGTGATTGATTTCTCCCGGATAGCCTGTCATTACAGCAATATAAGGAGAATTACCAACTGCTGCAACGCCACTAGCACCATCCGTGACAGCATCCGAGTCAATCAGATCATCCTGTCCAGTACCTGTTCCCGGCAAGACAACTGTGCCATAGGTTGTACCATTAACAGACAAGTTGCCATCGGCATCAAAATTACTAGGATCATTTATGGCAACAACATAATCTTGATAATAATCCAGTTGCGTAGCTCCATTTAAATTCACATTATCATTATTGAAATAATACTGTCCACCATCCGAGGTCACGGTGCTTCCGACCAAGGTGCCATCCGCGAGATAAATGTTTACAGTTACCCCATCAAGGCCAATCTCACTTGGATCTTGGATACCATCCGCATCTTCGTCATACCAGACATAGTTTCCAATTTCAAGCGGAGCAGGATCGCAAAGCAATTCTATGTCTCCTAGACCGATGGATTTTCCAAAGTAACCTGCTTCTGCACCCGTTCCTGCGGAAAGATATAATGTAAAAGCCCTGCTTTCTGCTCCAGTGGTATTATTCATCCAAGAAATACCACCTTCCCAAATCGTGAAAGGATCCATAATGGTCGCGGCAACTTCCCCAGAACCGGGCAAATAGGCCAAAGCCCCCATCGCCGTTTCTTGGTGAATTTCTTCTGGGGTTCCATCATTGTTGTTATCAAAAGTTAAACTTTCATTACAAAAGAACTCTCCGCCTCCTGGCCCTTGTCCGTTCATACCACAACCACCACCGCCAAGGGTCGTACCTGCATTTTCTAACACATAAGTTCCGTTATCATTGTATACCTTCAAAATATCACCTCCGATATATCCATTATAAAACTCTGTGCCTGCTGTACCATATTGTTGGAAACCCGTTTGATTACCTGTCCGATCCATGAAAGCAATAATCATGTTCATGTCCTCATCAAATTCTATATCAGAGAGGATCGGTTGTGGCCGACAAATACGCGTTCCAGCTCCTGTACTTCCCGCTCTGGTCAGATCATCATAACTGGTAGCCCAAGTTTCCCAAACATTACAAACCCCAGGTTGTTCATTATGCACATTTCCTTTCGGGTAACCTAAGCCGCTGTCATGAAAAGGGACTAAAGCATTACCTGAAAGTCTCAAGACATAATAGTGTAAATCCCCTGCCCCAGCAGCTTGCCCACTACAAACCAAACCGACATACACTTCCTCGTGATGCACATTCAAAGCCCAAGGACGCACATCCGATGCCGCACCACATCCTGGATTAGGCACCGCAATTCTATTGAGTAGGGTTTTGGATTCAATATCAATAACCAGCAACTCTCCATTGTTATTAAGATTCATAACATAAAGCGTCCTGTCATCATCAGAGATATCTATATCACCAATCCCTATTTTACCAACATTATCAAATACAGCCTGATCATTAGCGGCAGTTCCGGCAGTCGTTGGTAAACTATATGTACGTGGATCTGTGCCCACATCAACGCTAGGCAAAGTGTTCAAATCAAGCCATTGGTTTACCGTCGGAGCAGCGGGGTTGCTATTATCAATCATGTAAATTCCATCAAGCCCCATTGGCCCAAGTCCGGTATGTCTTTTCAACATACTGGATACAAAAACTTCTTTAGAAGACCTCCTGTATGCCACACCCCAAGTAGAACCAATATCACTATTCAAAGCCAATTGATTAATCTGTGTAGCATCTGTTCCCGTCGCATCATAGGAATAACTCACGAAAGCATCTAGCGCTCCACTGGTTCCACCACCAAGCGGATCACCATCAACGAAACAAGTCGTTGCCAACTCTGGAGTCGTTTGACAATAATCACTAGGATAATTCAATCCTAAATCAGAACCACAAGTCCCCGCGACCGGAAACTGGACACTGGTACCAGAACCACTTAACGCATATTGGCTGGATTCCATATTATCTGGCAAATTCTGAAACTCAAGTCGGTATCTCTGCCCAGGCGTAAGGCCACTGAAAAGGTAGACCCCAGCATCATCCGTTATCCGAGTATCCACAACACCATTGTCATCATAAAGTATGGCTTGCACATTGGCAATACCGGATTCATTATTGGTTTGTACCCCATTACTGTTCATGTCACGGAATACAATTCCACCGATTTCATCTTCCATACAACCGGCAGCACCTTCGATAACCTGCAACTCTGCAATCTGCAAGAAATCCGTATCCGTTAATTGCACCCGCACATATCGCCCTGTTGTATTCAAGGTAAAAGTACTCGGATTCGGAACGGGATTACTGAAACTAAAAGAGGTAACATTAGGATCGGCCTGCAAAACAAAGGGATCACTAGAAGTGAAAGGCACCTCGGAAACAAACAACATGGCTGTTTCTAGGCGGTTTTGTGCTCCAGTAGAACCACTGGTACGGCGAAAGACAATGATATCTCCAATATTATTAACAGCTCCTAAATCGAGTTGCCACCAAGCTTGGTTTGAGGATTGGGAGCTGAAAAGTGCGCCCCCACTAAATGTTCCATTGGTATCCCCATCAATTGCTTTATCGGCAGTTCTTGAGGCATCATATTCACTACTGGCTGTAGCAGTACCGTTTGGTGCAATATTATCTCCGGGGGCAGCAATAGCATGTGGTGATAAATTGCAAATAAAAACGAATAACAATAAAATTATCCCAAGTGTATTCTTGTTCGTCATTATAGTTTGAATTAAAATATTTCAAAAAACATACACCCAGAAACGACATATTAGGCTATCTCATATGTATATTTCGAGCGTTCAGGCGTCATATGAGATATTAAAAGCAATCATCAGACCAATTTTGTAGATTGTTAGAGGTTAGATCATTCGCTGGCGCTCATTTTAGAGGTCAGATCATTTGCAAACAGAAAGCTGTGGGAGAAAAGAAGTGAACATGTAGTGACCATAAAAGTTAAGCAGTAATGGTTTCGTTGGCTTTGATGGCACCTAGAGCGATTAGATATTGGCCAGCGAGGTATAGCGGCATAATCATGAGGCGAGCATATTCGAGAGGCGTTTTAAATTTATTAAAAGCAATAATACTATCCGAACAAACGAAAAGTAGCACGCCTGCAAATAATAGCCAAAAAGTATTGGGTAGCAATTTAGATTTTAGATTCAGGCAAGCAACAGTCATTAAAATGATAACGGAACTGTAAACTACTACGGGAATTTTCATATCTGCCGGAATACCGGGCCAAAGAAAAGCACAGTTACCGATTAAAAACAATAGGAAGGGAAGGGCCAACCATTTTCTTGTTGCCACAAAACCGGGTATTTCTGAAGGCCATTTCAAAAAAGCAATCAGGTAACAAATGTGGGTAATTAAAAAGCTGACGAGGCCATAAAGAAAAAACTCCTGCTTGTCCGATTCATTTTCGACGAACATCAATAAGGTGTCTCCGCCAATGGAAAAGATAAAGCCCAGCAGTATAAATTTTGCAAAAGTGGTAAATTTGTTGCGGGTAGCAAAGTAAAAAAATAGGGAAAGAAAAACCATCAGTAAGGGCTTACTGAGGTAGATTAGCTCACGGGAACTGATGGCCTCTGCCGCAAGGTTGATGATACAAGTCAGTATAAATAAAATATTAAAAATAGATTGTGCGGTTTTCATTATATTGAAGTTTGTTTTTTTATCTTTCGGCTTATATAGGGTAAGCAACCCTTAGCAAGATGCAATGTAGCTATTTTTCCATTTCTCACCCCAGTCTTAAATGGTGAAAATGGAAAAATAACCAAAAATAATAACTACGAATAAGTTAATGAATCACTCTTATATTATATGCTGGGCTGTCGTATTTTTACTTTTCACAAATTGCCAATCCACACCAGAAAAGACTACTACTATGCTTCAGGAACAAAAAACCGTCCCTAAAAACTGTCAACAAATTGTTATTGTTATTAGCCCAGATGATACCACCATTGTGGCGGAATTGCATCGTTTTGACCGTAAGGAAAACCAATGGATCAGAAATGCGGCTCCGCACCCCGTTAGCCTAGGTCGTACCGGGCTTGCCCAAGGAAAAGGTGTCCATCTACCTGACTTGCTGGATGGTATCGAGAAAAAAGAAGGAGACGGCAAATCGCCTTCCGGTATTTTTCATTTTGGGAAAGCTTTTGGTTATGCACCGCCTTCTGCTGCAAAGGGTATTAAGATGCCTTATGTTACCATTGATGAAAACACCCAATGTATTGAAGATAGTAAATCTCGCTATTACAACCAAATACTGGACAATACTAGCGTAGAAAAAGATTGGGAATCGGCTGATTTTATGCGCCGCAAGGATGATTTGTATAAATGGGGCATTTTTGTGCAGCATAACACTCCTGCAAAGGCCGAAAGTGGCAGTTGTATTTTTCTCCATCTTTGGCGAGGACATGGAAAACCAACCGCAGGCTGTACGGCCATGACGGAGGAAAATATGCTCGGTTTATTGCAATGGCTAGACCCATCCAAAAACCCCTTATTGCTTCAGGTGACGGCAAAGGATTATCCGGTTTTTCTCAAAAAATATGATTTGCCGAGTGATATTTTGGGTTCAGAATAATTTTTTTGAAATTTTAGTAATTTTATAACAAAACTAACCGTCTGTATAAACGTTATGTAGTTGTTGTATATCCCCTGACCATATTAA
>JAHDGC010000230.1 GCA_020627865.1 Saprospiraceae bacterium
ACTTTTTTTCAATACCATATATTTTATGGAGCGTATTTTCTTCATTCAGGTAAACTATTACATTACTGGAATCCAATAAATCGAATATGGAAAGACAAATATTATCTTCATCTTTTGATAATGATTTGCGAGTTTTCACAATGCGTTTAATGGACTCAAACGGAATCGAGGATTGACATGCAAACCCATATCTTAAATGTAATATCTTATTTTCATGATCTATCGTTATCAGCCTTTTATCCATAGATCTCAATATGGCTAATATTTGGATCATGGTATATAATCCAATAAAACTCAGAATCCATGCAATGTTTACATTCCATTTAGAAATTAAAATATGAACTAGAACCGTTTCTATTAAAACTAAAAACAGCAAAACACTTATAGTCGTCTTGATCCCGCTTTTCTTATAATATGTAAATACTGAATCAGCCTTATCTATTTTCTTACTTGGTGCAAAAAAATAATATAGCACCCCAATTTCTGTAGCTAATATTTTCCCAATTCTACCGGGAAAAACTTCTTTTGATGCAATTAATAGCTTATCATAAAAATCAATATTCCCTACTTTTTTAAATGATTCTTTTAGCTGGGTTACTTTATAGATCAGCATGCAAAATATCCCTATTTCTACTAGGGGAATCACAACCGATTTTACGCTTGATACTATATCCTGATATGCTACGGGAATTATTAGATCCGCTATAATTATTCCGATTATAATTGGATAGACGATTGTGAATTTAGGAATTTTTGTCTTTCGTATTAGAAGATAATATACCAAGGGAATCGTAATGATCAAATCTAATAGTATAGCCATTGATAATGCTTCGGGAGCATTTTGGAAAGCCACTGTTCTGGGTAGCAGTATTAAAAATAGAAGAATCGCTATTACAATTCCAAATTTTAAATTCTTCAGCTGTATTATTTTCTCCATAATTTTATTTTTTTAATTGTACTCAACAAACAATGAATAGATAACTATTTGTCCCTACAGTATTAAACCCTGAAATTTATTCCAATCGTGTTTTTTCGGTGTATCTGCCTGAATGCTTATAGGTTCCTTTTTTACAGGATGGATAAAATGCATTTCCCGACAATGCAAATGAATAGAGCCATCTCCATTGGCACTTCTAAAACCATACTTCAAATCGCCCTTAATCGGGCAACCAATTTCAGCAAGCTGCACCCGTATCTGGTGTGGCCGGCCGGTTTTCAATAAAACATTTAACAAATGCATGCCATCCAAGCTACCCAATAATTCATAAGATAATTCTGAAAGCTTTGCATCTGGATTCCTCCGACTTTTTCCCGGAACAACCTTGCTGACATTTCTAGCATTGTCCTTAACCAAAAAATGCTTTAAGGTACCATTCATCGGATTCGGTCTTTCCCGTACTACAGCAAGATACGTTTTTTTGATTTCTCGCTTCCGCATCAAATCATTCATCCGAGTAAGCGCTTTACTCGTTCTGGCAAAAACCACGACCCCACTCACGGGTCGATCCAACCGGTGGATAATCCCTAAATACACATCGCCCGTTTTTTTATAGCGTAGCTTGATATAGGCCTTAACCAATTCTGCCAGCGTAAAATCCCCAGTGGCATCACCCTGAACCAAATGCCCACCCCGTTTGTTTACCGCTATCAAATGATTATCTTCGTAGATGACTTCCAGTTCTTTTAGAAGTGCTTGTAAGTTGAATGTCGGATTTGCCATGATTTAGTGTCTTTAGTGATTAGTTTCTTTAGTATGCCGATTTTGTAATTGGTATATTTAGCTACCATAAAAAATGAATCGCAAAAATATGAAATTTTCTCTTGGATTTTCCCCTTGTCCCAACGATACCTTTATTTTTGATGCCATAGTCCACCATAAAATTGATACGGAAGGACTGGAATTTGAGGTAAAGATGGCTGATGTAGCAGAACTGAACAAACTCGCTTTTGAGGACAAGCTTGATATTACAAAAATCAGTTACCATGCTTTCGCTTATATTCAGGATAATTATCTGCTATTGAATTCCGGTAGTGCATTGGGTAATAACTGTGGCCCCTTACTCATTGCTAAAAAAATACTGGACAAAGCAAGCATCGAAAACGGTACAATTGCCATTCCTGGCCAATACACCACAGCAAATTTTTTATTAGGGCTTGCTTATCCTGATGCCAAAAACAAGCAAGAATTTTTGTTCTCCGCAATTGAGGATGCTGTTTTAGAAGAAAAAGTTACTGCGGGTCTGATTATCCATGAGAACAGGTTCACCTTCGAGGCCAAGGGCTTGGTTAAAATTGTAGATTTGGGTTCCTTTTGGGAAGATACCACCCAAATGCCTATTCCACTAGGTGGCATTGCCGTGAAGAAATCTATTCCGCCATTAGTTCGCCAAAAAATCGACCGCGTTTTGGCCAGAAGCGTCCGTTTTGCACTGAATTCCCCTGAAAAAAGTCGGGATTTTGTAAAACAACATGCCCAAGAGATGGATATTGACGTGATGTATAAACACATTGATTTATATGTCAATAATTTTACAGCAGACCTTGGCGAAGCAGGAAAGGCGGCAGTGGAACTCCTTTATGATATGGCTTTGGAGAAAAAAATCATTCCCCATAAAAACAATCAATTATTTGTCCAATAATAGGGATTTCCCTTTTTGGCATAGCAATTGCATTAATTAAAGTGTGTAAGTTTTGGTTAAAGAATTGTAAGATTCGTTTTTTTCAGCCCGTGATAGAGTTCACGGGTTTTTTTATGCCTACTTGTTAAAGATATGTTATAACCTGCCTAATTGCCTGTTTTTCTACGGGTAAAATACCACTCTTTTAAACCTTTCCTACATTTTAGCGTCATAAGAATTGTAAAGGAAAATTCAGCCTGACATCCTAAAAGCCTGTCTGTTGAGATACGCAGATAGGGGTGACTTTCGTACAATTTCCCTTTACATCCAATTTAATTGAAATCATTAAAGAAAATTCAAATTTAGATCAATATGAAAATTCAAAAATTAAAGGTATTGGTTTTTACCTTAGTAGCCTGTCTTGCTTTTTCCAATTTTACTTTTTGTCAAGTAGAAGAACAACGTGGGAAACGCGGAGGCAAAAATCTATCAGCAATGAAACAAGAATTAAATCTTACAGCAGAACAAGAGCGTGAATTGGAAGCCATTAATAAAACTTACAAGGCAAAATTTCAAGAACTTCGCCAAAGTGAAAGTGAGGATAAATGGGCCGAGTTGAAGGCTTTGAAAGCAGAACATCATGCTGCAACAACTGCTATCCTCACACCGGAACAGGCCGAGAAATTGGAAAAGAGAAAAATTATTAGAGCGGAAAAAAGGGATGAGTATCGGCAAGCATCCAAGGAAAGACGTAAAGAGGCTAAGAAAGATTTCAAAGATAAAACGATGCCCTTACTCAAAGCACAACGGAAAAAACTGGATGCAGATATTACCGTACGAGATAAAAAAGAAATTGATCGCCTTAGAAAAGTTGCCAAAGACATCAAGGCAACATGTAAAGCAGAAAAAGAAGCATTCAAAAAAGAGAGAAAAGAAAACGGTGAAGATCATAAAAGATTTGTAGATGGGAAACGCCCTTTCAAAGGAAAAGATAAAGTATTCTACAAGATGAAGACGGAAAACCCTGACGAATTTAAATCCCTAAGCAGTTTGACAAAAAAGTATGAGTCAAAAATAAGAGCGTTACATGAAGAGATAGAGCCACAGCTTGAACAATGGAAAGCGGAGAAAAAAGAAGCGTGGCAAAAACACTTGGAGGAGAAGGATATTTCAGCAGAAAAGAAAGCCAAAATACGAGAAAAAATGGCTCAAAAGAAAGAGGCACGTGAGAAAAAATACGCGGATAAGAAAGGTGCTTTCAAAGCCATGTCTTTTCTTTTACTTAATCCAAATGAAGTAAGTCCACAAGGAAGAGAGTTGAAAAACAACTAGTTCATAACAATATTTTTTCAAAAGAAGGTGTTCATTTATTGGGTGCCTTCTTTTTTTATTTGCTTTTCCAACAATAATTTAAGGTCCATAACTTGTGCCTGTAACTCATCAATTTTTGTTTCCAGCTCCACATTGTTATCTATAGTCATTTCGTCTACAAAAATGGCATTGGCCAGAGACATTCCGAAAATACCACCCGCCAAAACGATCAGGATAAAATAAAATCTGCTTGCTCCTATCATAAAACTATTGTCGGTATGTTCCGCTATAGTTTGTGGAATTTCATTCCAACCTTCCACCGTAAAAAGTTGGAAAACCGTGTAGGAGGAAGTCAGGGGATCGCCAAAAAGTTCTGGGGCAATTTTACCATAGAAATGACAAGATAAAATAGCCAATAGGAAATTTAAAAACATTAAAGCCAGTATCACAAATACGGATGACTTTAAGGCACGGGCAAGCCCGTTGAGGATAGTCTCCATCCGAGGGATAAAACGAATAAACTTCACTAATCGTATAAGTCGGAACAGTCGCAATAGGAGTAATACCGAAGTATTGGGTAATGGGTAAAAGTAGATAAGTAAAGTTGGCAAACTTAACACTACAATGGCAAAATCAAACTTATTCCAGTTACTTTCAAAATAGGCTTTAGGGCCAAGATGCGCCAGTTTTATCCAAGCTTCAATAATAAAAACAATGATAAAAAAATCATCAATGGCCTTAAGGGTAAAACTGTTTTCCAACTCCGGAAAATAAAGTAAAAATATGACGATCGCGTTTAGCATAATGGCAATCATCATATAAAACTCGTTTAGAAATACCTTTTTCATTTTTAGATCGCTTTGCTTTTAGATTTTTAGATTTTAGATCGTTCGCTTTGCTCTCTTTTAGATTTTAGACAGATCAGTTCATTTATTTAGTTTGTAGGGCTATACTCTAGCATTTGATCGTTGCTTTTTCTACAAGCAGCGCTGGTTGAACTTTGAATCCGCCCCATCTAACAGCGAAGCGATCTAATATCTAACATCTATTAGCGCAGCGATCTCCTTAACTCATCTCCGCCAACTTAAATTTATTCCAAGAAAGTTTTTTATCCAGCCCATAGTTCTCCAGTCTGTTATGGTAAAAATAAAGCACTTTAAAATCCTGACTCACAATCCTACCCTTTCGATCAAACTTCAAAGGTTCTAAAGCGTGGAAAGTCCCCAAGCGGTTCACCCCATCTTTCACCAGCTCCTCTACCGGCATCCTAATTTCTTCAGACAGTTTTATCTGTCCATTTCGCTCCATCTCAAATAAAATCTCTTGCATTTTGGAAACGGCTGCACAAATCGTCTCTTCCGGAAAATAGTAATCACCCGGAGGAAGCCGCAGCACCCCAAAGATATCTAAATCATTGTAATGATTCCGGATAATGTTGAATGCAGTATAGGCCAGCAAATGACTACTCAGTACAATATTTTCTTTATGATAACGATCTACAATTTTTTCGCCCAGCATTTTGGTATACTCCCATTCCCTTTGGTAATCCCTGTCCACTTCGCCATTAGACATAAAATATTCCGCCACATCAATTTCATTACCATGTTGGTCAAAACTCCTGCCTTCCGCATCGACGAAATTACCCAGAACATCCATCGGCCGCCCCATAGAAAGCGTGATGTCATTCCATTCGGAGAAAAAGCGCCAAGCAAATTTCAATAGCTTTCTAGCACTCACCGATTCATCCCTTGCCTTGATATAATGTTCCTTACCGACAAATTTAAGGTGTTGCTCTATTAAGAAAGGCGCTTCCAGCACGAAAGGATAACTCAACACTAAAGGCACCACGAAAACCTTCTTCCGCTCTGCGGCAGGTTTTGCACATAAGGAACGCTGTGCCTCAATGACTGTTCCCAACAAGCCAAGCTTACACTTTGTTTCCAAGGCTCCGGAACGCGAACGGGTGCCTCCCGGAAAAAAGAGCGTGTTGGTACCCCGCTCAATGGAAAGCTTGGACATCGACTTCAAGGTTTCCAAATAAATCGGGTTTTTCTTCCGTCGATCTACCCGATACGCACCGAGGCGATTCATAAAATAAGCCGTATAACCCGTGTTATACAGATTCAAACCGGCTCCATACATAAAACCAGGCAAGCCGACAATGGCATCCATTGCGTAGCCGATAAGGATAGAATCCAAGTTGGAAAAATGGGTCGGCACCAGTACCACTTCCCCTTTTTTCATCAAGGAACGGACTTCCTCCGAAGCGCCTTTCACCTTCAGTCTTTCATAAAGGTGATGACGCCTGTTGAAAAGCCGTTTTGCATTCCGACTTGCTGCGGTATTGAGCAAACGATTAAAGAACATCGTCAGGAAACGTCGAGCAAACTTAAAAGTTGGGATATTGAATGTACCCACAATTTCCTCCGAATACCGACCAATAATATCCTCCAGAATGATTTCATTCGCTTTATGAGAGGCTTCTTTATCCTTATCTAGGGATTCTCGGATGAGATTTTTGCGAACCTTACGCCAAAAGGTCGACTCATCAGGCGGGTCAACCTTCCAAGGTTCCTCCTTCATCCGGATTCTTTCCCGATAAATCGTCTTGGCAATGGTATCTGCCACTTCATCTTCGGACTGTTTCCGAAGAATTTTGTTGAGGGTATATTGGGTGGTTTCTTTGACAAAATTTTCTCTGTCTTCACTCAACTTATATATCGGCCAATCTTGCAGATCGGGATAAACTTGCGGGTATATTTTACGCTTATCTTCCATTACGCTTGCAAATGTATAATTTGAGTTGGAAAAATAGATGCTTTTTCGCTATTATTTGTTTTTTTTAGATTTAAACAGCTTCTAAATGGCAAAAGTAGCGTAACCTTTCTCCTATTCGATACAATAATTAGACGAATGCATAATCAAGATAAAATCAATTAACAAAATTATTTCATATATTTACAAAGCATTAATTATCCTTAACAAAACTACCTTTTCATCTCAACTGCTACAAATACCTTTAGTGAAGAACAAAAAATGCTAGCTTTTGCCCTCATTGCTGATATATAGTAACCAAAGGTGAAAATAATACAGGGATGCCAACTAATGGAGCACATATCGCCTTTGGCACAGCAGAAGCATTAAGGATTACTTGGAATACAAAAGATGTTGACTCTAGATTAACACCAATTGAATATCTTAAAAATAACCTTGAAAACCTAGCATGTGAAAGAATAACCATAACAGGTCACAGCCTTGGAGGTGCGATTACTCCAGTGCTGGCTACTGCTTTAGCTGACCACTCTAGCCACTGGAATCCATCTAGAAGACAGATCTCTATTGATGCCTATATATTCGCAGGGCCTACTCCTGGGGATGAAGCCTTTAGAACTTATACTGAGAAAAGGGTGAAAATAAATTCTATCTATAACACTACAGACATTGTCCCTCATGCATGGCAACAGAATATGCTTGATGAAATTCCTACCTTATTTGATCCATGGTTCGGTCCTATAACAAATGGACAGCATCGGGAAATTGTGCATTGGACAATCCAATATATTATAAGTCTACCCCAAACTCCTAATACTTATAAAAGATGGAACAACGAAAAGACTTTTAGTGGGCAATTAAGCCCTGATGATGGATATGAGATTGTAAAAGGTATAAATAAAAGTAGCAAAGCTGTTATAAAGAGATTGAAAAAGAAATCAGCGGATCAACTCTGTAATATAACGGGAGTGAGTAAGGATCAACTGGACCCTTACATAATTTTTTTCTTAAAATATTTCGCGGTTTTGGGTGCGCAACATGTAGCGCAATATCAAAAGCACATCTTGAATAACCCAACCTTTGTAACTGAATTAAAAGATGCATTAAAGAGTAAATCAATAATATCAAAGCTTAAAGCAGCTAATGAAGCCCTAGAGGTACTGACAACATTGTTCGGGAAAGTCAGTGATTTTAAACGAAAAAACAGCCAATCTAGGGCAAGCACTACAAGTTAAAAGGACCCAGTCGCAAGCTCAATCTTTTAAAAAGGAATTGAGTTTGTGATTATGCTCTTTCCTGTAAAAATTCCTTGCTTCAAAAAATCCCACTATTCACCGCTTTGATAAAACTAAGGATTTCAGCCCGTCCAATTCCATTATTGGAAGAAGTCACAAACTGCTGCGGCAACTCATTCCAATACTTCAATAGCTCATTTCGAATCGCTTGTAAATTTTCTTCCAGCTTATGCGGTTTCACCCGATCTGTTTTGGTATAACAAATAACGAAAGGGATTTGCATCTTGCCGAGCCAGTTCATAAATTCGACATCAATTTTTTGGGGCGGGATATTGGAGTCTACCAAAACGACCGCACATTGCAAGGTCGCCCTTTTGATCAAAAAACCTTCAATCATCTTTTCCCACTCCTGTCGCTTCTTTTTAGAAATATGCGCATATCCATATCCAGGCAAGTCCACGATATACCAGCTTTTGTTCACCAGATAGTAATTCAGGTACTGCGTCTTCCCTGGCTTCTTCGATACCCTGGCCAGATCTTTCCTGCCGGTCAACATATTAATCAAGGAAGATTTCCCTACATTCGACCTACCGATAAAAGCATATTCCGGCTTATTTGCTTGTGGGCATTGCTTCTCTGACGGATAACTTCCGATATATTCCACTTCTTGTATAATAAACTTTTCTTTTTCTTGCTCCATGGACTAGATGTTAGATATTAGACGTTAGATTTTAGATTCACTTCTAACTTACTGAGACCTTTACCAGAATTGAGTTCTAAAATAAATGCTTACTACCGTGTAACCTAAATAAGTTATAATTTCTCCTGTTTATAAATTATAAGAAACTTAAGTTACAGTGTATTACTTTCTTCTGTTAAAAGTCTGTTAATCAAATTGCATTACATAAGAACACCATGTTTTCCGCGTTTTAAAAAGCAAATACCAAAATTAATTCCTTATGAAAAATCTCATTTTGCTTTTCGTATCTGTACTATTTGTTCAATTTTCATCGGCACAAGTTCGGGTTGGCGTCAAGGCCGGATTGAGTACAACGGATATTGCACCGGAACAACTGCTCATTAATAACCTGAATGATCTTCAAACCCTTAAGGTTTCTGTAGCAGAAGCCAATTATGGTACCCAATTCGGTTTATTCCTTCAGGCAAAGATGGGAAAATTTTTCCTACAACCCGAAGTTTTATTCAATTCAAATAGTGTTGATTTTGCGATTAATGACGACTCGGGTACCACTTCCGATATTTTAACGGAAAAATACCAGCATCTTGACATTCCCATTCTGATGGGATTCAAGCTCGGGCCATTGCGGCTTCAAGGCGGCCCTGTTGGTCATCTATTCCTGAACAGTAAGTCCGAGCTATTTGATATTGATGAGTATGACCAAAAATTTGAGCAGTTGACCTATGGATGGCAGGCCGGATTGGGTCTTGACCTCTGGAAATTCCTGATT
>JAHDGC010000231.1:0-7660 GCA_020627865.1 Saprospiraceae bacterium
CCATCATACTGTTTCACGGTTATCCTCCCGCCATTGGCCACATCTTTATAAACGACATAACGGTTAGCTCCATCAAAGGCTAGCTCTTGGCTATTGGCATCGCCATCCGAAAATCCGGGAGTGCCGACATATTCCCATGCCGTGCCATTGAACTTCATCACCGTTGTCGCCCCTCCATTGGCATCATCATGAAAAGCCACGTAAGGTTCATTGTTATAAAAAGCAATGCTGTTGCTAGACATGCTTCCCGGAGAAAATCCAACTGGGCCGACATTCAGCCAATCGGTGCCATTGTATTTCATGACGGATATTTTATTGTCCACACTGCCATCCTGATAGGAGACATAAGGTTCATCATTATCATTAAAGGCAAAGTTTACATGGTTAGACCAGCCCGCAGAGAAGGAAGGGCTACCGACATTCAGCCAAGCCGATCCGTTATATTTCATAACAGAGACCTTACTGCCGTTTCCAAATTCTCGGAAGGCCACATAGGGTTCGCCATTGTTAAAAATCAAAGTAATGTAACTTGCCCAATCTAGGGAAAAACCAGGTGTCCCAATGTAGTTCCAACTGTTACCATCAAATTTCATAACAGAAGCTTTGTTGCCCAACAAATTATCACTAAAAGCGACATAAGGTTCGCCATTGTGAAACGCAATAGATTGATAATAAGATCGCGCTGGCGAAAATCCCTGGGTACCTACGAGTTCCCAATTTGGTGTAGTAAATAAATCGGCAATGGTTGTACAGTCGAACAGGCTATCGCTTAGCGACATGCTCAGGCCTCCTAATAAACAATTGTCCGTGCTGCCATTATCTACTTGATCCATAGTAATGCTTGCCCAACCATTGACATCTAACGAAACCGTCAAATCATTGTTGCAAAGAGGAACTGGTGGACGGTTATCCTCTACCGTCACAACGGCTGTACACATGGTTATATTCCCCGCAAAATCGGTAGCTACTTGATGGATTGGGTTTGCCCCGATGTTGCTACAATCAAAAGTTTGTTGGGTAATATAAGAACTGTCGACGCCACAATTATCAGAAACGCCATTATCAATATCTGCTAGCGTAATGCTTGCCTCACCGAAGTCATCCAGATTGATGGTAATATCCTGACAAAGTACCACTGGAGGGGTCGTATCCTGCACGACCACCGTTGAGGTACAACTACCCTCGTTCCCAGATTCATCCTGCACATAAAGGGTTACCGTATTAAGCCCTAAATTGCTACAATCAAAATTGTTTTGATCTAAAGTATAATCAATAATGTTGCAATTATCTTGTGAGAAATAATCAATATCCCAAGGCCCTATAGTGGCCACACCGAACTCGTTAAGGGTTACCACAACATTATTCCTACAAAAAGCATCAGGTGGAATTTCATCCCACACGGTAACATCGGCATAGCAGCTTGCTATATTCCCACTGGCATCTTTTCCAAATACCGTTACCGTTAATGTAGTGGCCGCCCAACAATGGAAAATGTCCGGTTCTACCCACAAACTATCTATACCACAATTGTCGGATGAGCCATTCTCCAGAAAAGAGGGATCAAGGTACACGGCTCCATCATAATCAACACTGGCCATTGCATCCAAACAAAGCACTTCGGGAGCTGTAGTGTCCAAAATCGTAACTGCCGTCGTACAGACCGAAGTATCCCCTGCCCCATCGACTATTGTAACCATAATGTTACGCACACCAACATCTATCGTCAAATCGGAACAATCGAACAAGGTATCGCTCAAGGAAATAGCATACGTTCCATTGTTCGCACAATCATATGCAGCTCCTTCATAGACATCGGCAACCGTAAGCATGGCCAAACCACTATCATCTAGGGAAAGGGTTAGATCTTCGGGACAAACAAAATTTGCAGATGTATTGTTTTCTACAGTCACCAAGGCATCACAGGAAGACACATTGCCACTCAAATCTATAGCGACTAATTGCACAATAAGCACACCCACATCGGCACAAGTCAAAGTTTCTGTAGAAAGATACATAGTATCAATACCACAATTATCAAAGGAACCATTGTCAATATCGGCAACCGTAATATTGGCCAATCCCGATTCATCTAAGCTAACTGTAATTTCCCGGCAAAGCACTGTTGGAGGCATATCATCTTGAACCGTAACCATTGCCGTACAGGCACTTCCAAAACCCGCATTATCTATCACTTCAAGTGTTACAGGATTAGGGCCAATATTAGCGCAAGTAAAATAATCTTGGTCAATTTGCCAATAATCTATGATGCAGTTATCAAAAGAACCATACTCAATATCAAAATAGGAGACAAAGGCTTCCCCAGACTCATCGAGGCTCACCGTAATATCCTGACAATAAACTTCGGGTGGAAATTCATCTATCACGAATACATTGGCTTCACAGCTTCCAATATTCCCGCTAGCATCTGAGGCCATCAAGGTTACCGGTACGATCTGATCTTCCCAACAATGAAATTCCGTTTGACTGAGCCACATGCTATCAATACCACAATTATCGTAAGAACCATTATCCATATCGGATGGATTTAAGGTTGCTACACCATATTCCGTCACATTCACCATAGCTGCTTGACAAATTACTTCCGGCGGAATCGTATCTAGAACGGTCACGGCAGCAACACAGTTTACACTATCCCCTGCGGCATTCATCAACGTGAGGGTAATACTATCTGCTGGTTCAGGACTTTGCGTTATATCCAAACAACTAAACAAAGTATCGCTCAAAGATCGGGTATAATTTTCATCGGTGACACAACTATACGCACTTCCGCTATAGACATCGACAACGGTAAGATTGGCCATACCATCTCCATCAAGGTAAACGGTAACATCCTGACAGGGAACAGGTTCTTGGAGTACATCATACACCGTGACGACGGCCATGCAAGTATCCACATTCGCACTGTTGGTTATAATATAAAGGTTAATAGGATTTGCCCCTAAATGGGAACAATCAAAATCGGTTTGGCTTAAGAACAAGGCTGCAATATTGCAATACTGATTCGTCTCGAAAAAAATATCCGCTGTATTAATGCTGGCCATTCCATTTTCATCAAGGTAAAGATCAATATCTTGACAAACATCTTCTGGCACGTCAAAACAACAGGAACCGGGCAAGTTATAAATTTCGTCAATTTCCATTTCCGTAATCGCCCGATCATAAAAACGGATGTCATCAATCCGGCCCTCAAAATTTCGTCCGATGTCTATAGCTCCATTTGAGGCCACAATATCTCCCGTACTATTGCTCCCTACTAACACATTATCTACATAAAGGAACCATTGATTATTCTTGTACATTCCAACAAGGTGATGCCATTCACCATCCGAATAGTTGGCAGGTGCCCATGCCGCATAATTTCGCCCAAATACAGGTCGGCTTTCATCATGCAAAGCCAGTACATAATCATAATTGATGTATTGATCTGGATTTAACTTCCCGAAAAGGACTTCAAAATCACCGAGATAAGGCCCTTCCGCAGTGTACCAAAGACTGATGGAAACTTCTTCCCCCGGTGCAACGTTAAAGTCCTCATGCCAATCGACACGGATGTATGAATTTTCGGTACCGTCAAATTCGTAGGCACAATTGGGGTTGTTGTCTCGGTCTGGTGCAGGGGTAACATTACCATAGATGGTTCCGTCATGCAGATTACCAGAAAAATCATTCGGGGTACCTTGGAAGGGATAGAAAGCTTTGAGGCCATCCAATAAGGTCATCGTTTGTAGGGAATGGTTTTCATGCTTTGAATAGTTGGCATAGGATTTTGTATCTGAAATACAAATCAAAGTTAGGGTAACCAGAATGGACAAAGCAAACCGGTTCAGGTGTTGGTTCTTCATATTAAAATTTGTTGATCGGATTAATGGATTATTTATACTGCAATAATAATAAAATATTTTGACATCTTATTTAAATTATAAGTATATCACTATATAACATATTACTTCCTCCCAGAAACGCTTGTAAACGTTTATCATGCGACTAGCACTTGTGATCCTCCTAACTTTGTCCCTGCACCAAAAAACGTATGACGGTATTATACAAAGAAAGCATAAAGGATTGGACATCCACCATTATGTTATTTTTCTCGGGAAAGGCAAAATGACCATGAAGACGCGATTGCCGGAAAGGCATGTCTTCCGCGAGTTTAAAGTATTGAGTATAAATGAGCTGGATTTTGACGAGATGCTACAATCGCAAATTCCTGAAGAACTTGTTTTGGCCATCTTGAGCGATTTCAAAGGAAAGGATCCAGAGGAAATCATTCGCCTAATCACAGAAAAACTAAAAAAATGCAGTAATTCTGACGCAGATTTGAAAAAATTTAAAGAACAATTGACAGTTCTGTCAAGATTACGTAAATTGGAGGAAAAAATTATTAAAAACAATAACAATATGCCAATAACATACAATTTAGAAGAGGATTATTGCTATCAAATGGGGATCGAGAAAGGTAGGGAACAGGAAAGAAAGATAGCCGATGTGGAGTTGCAAGAGCGATTAAGGAAACAACTAAAAGAAAATATTACTACCATGCTCGTTCTGGGTCTAATGCCTGAACAAATTGCAAACCACTTAAAGGTATCCATTGAATTCATAAAGGAAATACAACAGGAACTGAATTGAATTTTCATCCGCATAGGCCCAATAATTGGTAAAAGTAATCTCAAGAAACAGCGCCAAAACACTACCCATTATAAAACAAGGTTTATCAAAAAATTAAAGTGCATTAATCTCCATCAAAATATCCTCGAATATTCTGGAATGTTTTTCTTTTTTACCAAAAAAAAGAAGAAATTTGCAAACTTCTAATAGCATTTTCTTTTAGGCTATTTGATAATTTTTATACTTCTCATGTTCCAGCCATTTTATGACTGCCTGCCTGACAAGTCCACGCAGACAGGGCAAAGATATGCCGTTCCTACGGAACTCATTCTAAACATACATTTAGTATTTTTTTTGCAAAAATTATCAACAGCTTTTTTTTAATGTGGTGCAGCTTAATTATTTAAGGAATAGCCCCCTTGCAATAAACTAATAATCGGCATATTACGGGACTAATCACTATCTGACTAATTACCAAGCACTACTTATAATCAAACCAAGTACCATGATCTTGTTTTTTGGAACACCTTCCGAAACCGTCTTTGCCGTAGAAACAGCCACAAAGCTTCCTAAGGAAACCATCTCAAAATTGGTTTGGTTATTCGGTAATGCGCCCCTCATCAACTCCAACGAATTAGTCGGCAACTTTATCGGCCCCAGAGCCGCAATGGTCAGCCCTTGGAGTACCAATGCCGTTGAGATTACCCAAAATATGGCCATAACAGGCATCCGACGGATAGAGGCTTTTCATCCCTTTCACCCTGATATGGGTTTTGATCCGATGTTGTCGCAAAAATACCAGCGGCTCGATCAATCTTTATTCACCATAGCGATTGAACCCGCTCCTGTTTTGGAAATTGAAGATATTGCTGCCTTTAATCAGGAAGAAGGACTGGCCTTGAGTACTGAAGAAGTTTCCTATTTGGAAGCACTCGCCCAGCGTATCGGCAGGAAGTTGACCGACTCCGAGGTGTTTGGTTTTTCGCAAGTCAACAGCGAACATTGCCGACATAAAATATTTAACGGCACCTTTGTCATAGACGGGCAAGAAAAAGAAAGCACCTTATTTCAACTCATCAAAAAAACATCAAAGGAAAACCCCAATACCATTGTTTCCGCCTACAAGGATAATGTGGCTTTTGTCCAAGGGCCGGAAGTTATACAGTTCGCTCCTAAACAAGGACATGTTGCTGATTTCTATGAAAAAAAATCTTTTCAATCCGTCATCTCCTTAAAGGCAGAAACCCATAATTTCCCGACAACCGTTGAACCTTTTAATGGTGCGGCAACCGGATCAGGTGGGGAAATTCGCGATCGCCTGGCTGGGGGAAAAGGCTCCCTGCCCCTCGCTGGGTCAGCCGTTTACATGACGGCCTACTCTCGACTAGATAATAATCGCCCTTGGGAAAATGGTCTCCCCGCTCGTCCTTGGCTTTACCAAACGCCTATGGATATTTTAATCAAGGCTTCTAACGGGGCTTCTGATTTTGGCAATAAATTCGGGCAACCGCTCATTCATGGTTCCCTGTTGACTTTTGAGCATCAAGAACATAACAGACTGTTGGCATACGACAAGGTTATCATGCTGGCGGGCGGAATTGGTTATGGCAAGGCGGATCAAGCTTTAAAGGATAAACCAAAAGAAGGGGATAAAATTGTCATTCTCGGCGGGGATAATTATCGTATCGGCATGGGCGGTGCTGCGGTTTCTTCTGCGGATACGGGTGAGTTTAGTAAAGGAATTGAATTGAATGCGGTACAACGCTCCAACCCGGAAATGCAAAAACGAGTGGCCAATGCGATCCGTGCTGTGGTCGAGGAGGAGGCCAACATTATTGTATCTATACACGATCATGGTGCAGGTGGACACTTGAATTGCTTGTCGGAATTGGTGGAAGAAACGGGTGGCAAAATCAACATGGACAAACTACCCATTGGCGACCCTACCCTGTCGGCCAAAGAAATTATCGGGAATGAATCGCAGGAAAGAATGGGCTTGGTTGTTGCTCCGGAAAACCTTCCGCAACTGCGACAAATTGCAGAACGGGAAAGGGCACCTTTTTATGAAGTCGGTGAGGTGACGGGCGACCATCGTTTTTCATTTGAATCAAAACAACGAAAAGAAAAGCCGATGGATTTGGCCTTGGATGATATGTTCGGGAGTTCTCCCAAAACGGTGATGCAAGATCAAATCATTGCCCGACAATATGCACACATTCCATATTCTAGCGATAATATTCAGAAGTATATCCAACAAGTTCTCCGGCTTGAGGCCGTGGCTTGTAAAGATTGGTTGACCAACAAAGTTGACCGCTGCGTAGGTGGGCGCGTTGCCAAACAACAATGTGCTGGCGCGTTGCAATTACCCCTGAATAATTGTGGGGTGATGGCCTTGGATTTTGAGGGAAAGGAGGGCATCGCAAGCTCCATAGGGCATGCCCCAATTAGCGGTTTGATTGATGCTGCCGCTGGTGCTAAAAATGCCATTGCCGAAGCCTTGACTAATATTATTTGGGCGCCTTTAGCAAATGGATTGGCAAGTGTTTCCCTTTCTGCCAACTGGATGTGGCCTTGCCGGAATGAAGGAGAAGATGCCCGTTTGTATGAAGCGGTCGAAGCGGTTTCGGATTTTGCCATAGCCTTAGGCATCAATGTTCCTACGGGAAAAGATTCGCTTTCTATGAAGCAAAAATATCCGGACAAGGAAGTGCTTTCTCCGGGAACGGTGGTCATTTCCGCGGTTGGTCATTGCAACAATATCCGGCAAGTCGTGGAACCTGTTTTCCAAAAAAATGGGGGTTCAATTTACTACATTAATATGTCTGGTGATGCTTATCATCTAGGCGGTTCTTCTTTTGCACAAAGCCAAAACAAAATCGGTGCTACTTCTCCCAACACTGTAGACGCATCTCGTTTTGCAACCATTTTCGACACCATACAGGACTTGATAAAGGCCGGACAAGTTGTCGCGGGGCATGATGTTTCTTCGGGTGGTTTATTGACAACCTTGCTGGAAATGTGTTTTTCAAAC
>JAHDGC010000231.1:7670-9367 GCA_020627865.1 Saprospiraceae bacterium
ATCGACTTATCTGCTATTGGAGAAACGGATACTGTAAAATTACTCTTTTCAGAAAACAGCGGCATCGTTTTCCAAGCAACAGATAACAATGTAGACGCAAAACTAATCGAAAAAAATATTCCTTTCTTCCGCATCGGCCAAGTGACATCCGGACAGTTTTTACAAATCAAACATCAGGACAAAACCCACCAGTTTGACATTCCATTGCTCCGAGACACTTGGTATGAAACGTCCTATCTTTTAGACCAACAACAATCCGGAAAAGTAAAGGCTAAAGAACGGTTTGACAATTATAAAAAGCAGCCCTTACAGTTTCAGTTTCCGGCTCACTTTGATGGCCAACTTCCTGAAATCAATCCCAACAAAGCTCGCCCGAAAGCAGCCATCATCCGCGAAAAAGGGAGCAACTCCGAACGGGAACTGGCGCATGCCATGTATTTGGCCGGTTTCGATGTCAAGGATATTCACATGACCGATTTGATTTCGGGTCGGGAAAACCTGGAAGACGTTCAGTTTATCGGAGCCGTTGGAGGCTTCTCCAATTCGGATGTACTGGGTTCGGCAAAGGGCTGGGCAGGTGCTTTTTTATACAACGAAAAAGCAAAGACGAGCTTGGAAAATTTCTTCAAAAGAGATGATGTTTTATCTGTCGGCATTTGTAACGGCTGCCAGTTGTTTATGGAATTGAATTTAATCAATCCCGAACATGCACAACGCTCCCAAATGGCGCACAATGATTCCCACAAACACGAAAGTGCCTTTACTTCCGTCAAGATACAACAAAACAATTCCGTAATGCTATCTGGTTTGGCTGGCACCACTTTGGGGGTTTGGATTTCACACGGGGAAGGGAAGTTTATCCTGCCGCAAGCGGAATCGGATTATCATATTGTGGCGAAGTATGGCCATGCGGGCTACCCTGCGAATCCGAACGGGAGTGATTATAACACTGCGATGTTGTGTAGTCCGGATGGTCGGCATTTGGTGATGATGCCGCATATCGAGCGTTCAATTTTTCAATGGAATTGGGCGTGCTATCCTGGGGGGAGAAGGGATGGGGTTTCGCCTTGGTTGGCGGGGTTTGTGGCGGCAAGGTTGTGGGTTGAGGGGCGGGGATAGTTTTTTGCACTTTTGGCGTTCCAGATATTGGCATGTCTGGCAATGAGATGTCGTTCCTATGGAACTCGTTGTTTGATTAGTCTTTTAGGTATAGAAGTTACATGCATCTGACACCGCATTTTTTGGTGGTTGTTCGTTATGGATGTATGGAATGTAATTAATGCTTATTATACATTACGTTGCACGCTGTATCAGCAAGCTCACATTTATAATTATATGGTTTTTCTACAAATGGATCCGGTACTACGTACCTCGTTTTAAGTAATAGCTCTGGAAGAGCGGTACCATTTGTAGAAATTATAGTATACCTTTTTTATCGAGAGGTACAGCGTACCGGCACCATTATAGGTTCACCACAGATTACATAGACGGACACAGATTTTTTTCACAGATTACCGGGTTCCTAGTTGGTTTATATCAACATAGGGTAGGAGGTTTCTTGGGCTACTAAAATGAATCTTTTGGTATAAAATTATATGGTATATAACACCGCATTTTTTGGTGGTTGTTCGTTGTGGATGTATAGAAACGTAATTGAACGTTTATTATATGTTACTGAAGATAAGAAAAAATAAGCC